>NZ_JBEZCX010000019.1:0-140419 GCF_040647835.1 Micromonospora sp. NPDC049240 | reverse complement strand
GACGTCCTGTTCGCCATGCTCCGCGACAAGATTCCCTACCAGCCCCGCCCAGCCACGCCGATCGCCGCTTGACGAAACCCATAGGGACACCCCCCACGGAAGCGGCGGTGACCGGCCTCACCGGCCGGCCACCGCCGCTTCCGCGTTGGCTAGGCTTTCCGGCATGACGGTGGCGGTGCGGGTCATTCCGTGTCTGGACGTGGATGCCGGACGGGTGGTCAAGGGCGTCAACTTCGTCGACCTGCGCGACGCCGGCGACCCGGTGGAGCTGGCGGCGGCGTACGACCGGGCCGGGGCGGACGAGCTGACGTTCCTCGACGTCACCGCGTCGTCCAGCGACCGCGGCACGATGCTCGACGTGGTCCGGCGCACCGCCGAGTCGGTCTTCATTCCGCTCACCGTGGGCGGCGGCGTCCGGCAGGTCGCCGATGTCGACACGCTGCTGCGGGCCGGGGCGGACAAGGTCGGGGTGAACACCGCGGCCATCGCCCGCCCGGAGCTGATCGCCGAGATCGCCGACCGGTTCGGCCGCCAGGTGCTGGTGCTCTCGCTGGACGTGCGACGCGCGCCGGCCGGGGTGACGCCCAGCGGCTTCGAGGTCACCACGCACGGCGGCCGGCGCGGCACCGGCCTGGACGCGGTGGCGTGGGCCGCGCGCGGCGCCGAGCTGGGCGCCGGCGAGATCCTGCTCAACTCGATGGACGCGGACGGCACCAAGGCCGGGTTCGACCTGCCGCTCATCCAGGCGGTCCGGGACGTGGTCGAGGTGCCGGTGATCGCCAGCGGTGGCGCGGGCGCGGTGGCGCACTTTCCGCCGGCCGTCGGCGCGGGCGCCGACGCGGTGCTCGCGGCCAGTGTCTTCCACTTCGGCGAGCTGACCGTCGGCGAGGTCAAGGACGCGCTGCGCGGCGCCGGGCACCCGGTGCGCTGACCCGGCCGGGCCCACGGGTCACTGCCGCCCGGAGCGACCCTCCGGGGACCGCCGGGGCATCGGGATGGAGCGGACCACGTACTCCTGGACGGCGGCGGCGTGGTCGTCCTCGGCGAGCTGCCACTCGGACTCGCCCGGCGGGTGCCGGCGGGTCAGCACGCCCTGCACGGTGTCGACAGTGGTGCCGAGCCCGGCGCTGGGCCGGGTGCGCCAGAGCCGTTCACCGTCCGGGGTGACCCGGAACCAGCCGTCGGCGACGCTGACCAGGCCGGCGCCGACGAGCCGCCGGACCGCCCCCTCGACCTCGTGTCGTTCGGGAATGGCCTGGTTGAGGTGGTCTGCGGTGGAGAGGACGTCGGCGAGGCGTACCCCCTCGGGGCGGCGTGTGGCGGCGGCCCGGCGGTGCCGGCCGGCGCCGCTCGCGATGACCAACGCCACGAAGATCCAGGCGTCGCTCCAACGCCATCCGTTGTCCCCCATGCACGAATGATGCCCGCCCGCGACGGCGGAGAAAACACCCGGTTTTGCCGGCGCGCGTCGTCGCAGCTCAGCGCGCTCCGGGCCGGCCCGTACGATGGCGGTCGGCCCGAACGCGCTCACGCAGCGTAGGCGCGGACCGGTCGGGCCGGGATCGCGAAGATCGGGATGAACAGTTGGGCGAGCGGCCCGATGGCGAGCGCGTAGGCCACCGTGCCGAGACCGACGGTGCCGCCGAGCAGCCAGCCGAGGGCGAGCACGCTCACCTCGATGACGGTCCGGACCAGCCGGATCGACAGGCGCGGGCGGCGGGCGACCAGGCCGGTCATCAGGCCGTCGCGCGGGCCGGGGCCGAGCCCGGCGCCCAGGTAGAGGCCGGTGGCGGCGCCGTTGGCGACGATGCCGACCACGAGCAGCGCGGCGCGTACCGGCAGGCCCTCGCCCGGCGGCAGCACGGTCAGGGTGCCGTCGACGACCAGCCCGATCACCACCACGTTGCTGATCGTGCCGAGCCCGGGGCGCTGCCGCAGCGGGATCCAGAGCAGCAGCACCACGGCGCCGACGGCGATGGTGACCGTGCCGAAGGAGAGGCCGGTCTGCCGGGCCAGCCCCTGGTGGAACACGTCCCAGGGATCCAGGCCCAGCCCGGACCGGATCATCAGCGCCATGCTGAGCCCGTAGAGGACCAGGCCGGCGTAGAGCTGGGTGAGTCGCCGCATCGGCCGGTCCCGGAGATTGCCAAGCTGTGCCATGCATGCCACCCTAGGGTCCAATCGACCGAGCCGGAGAGGCCAATCGGGGAGGAGTGGCCATGACCAGCCAGGTGCGCGGTGTCCAATTGGCGCGGCTGCTCGGCCAGTGGCACGCGCTGCCCGGCCGGCGGCGCAGCCCGGACTACGTCGCGCTCGCCGCCGCTGTCCGTGGCCTGCTCGCCGATGGCCGGCTGCCCCTGGGGGTACGCCTGCCGGCCGAGCGGGAACTGGCCGAGGCGCTCCGGATCAGCCGGACCACCGTCACCGCGGCGTACCGGGAACTGCGGGAGAGCGGCCACCTGGCGAGCCGGCGCGGCGCTGGGAGCTGGACCATGCTGCCGGGCACCCACCGGGTGGCCAGCACCGGCCTCTGGACGCCGCTCGACGACCGGGACATGATCGACCTCGGGGTCGCCGCGCTCTCCGCCCCGCCGCAGCTCGTCCCCGCCGCCCGCGCGGCGGCCGAGGACCTGCCCCGCTATCTCGGCGGCGCCGGCTACCACCCCACCGGCATCATCGAGCTGCGCGAGGCGGTGGCCCGCGGCTACACCGAGCGTGGCCTCCCCACCAGCCCCGAGCAGATCATGGTCACCAGCGGCACCCAGCACGCGCTGGACCTGGTGCTCCGGCTGGCGCTGTCCCCCGGCGGCGGGGTGCTCGTGGAGTCGCCCACCTACCCCAACGCGCTCGCCGCGCTCGCCGCCCGGCGGGCCCGGATCGCCACGCACGGGCTCTCCGACGACGGCTGGGACGCCGACCTGCTGCTCGGCAGCCTCCGGCAGACCCGGCCCAAGCTGGCGTACGTGATCCCGGAGTTCCACAACCCGACCGGTCACCTGATGGCGGCCGACCTGCGCGAGCGGCTGGTCGGCGCGGCCCACGCCGCCGGCACCGACCTGGTGGTGGACGAGTCCTTCGTCGACCTGCCGCTGGACGACACCCCGCTGCCGCCGCCGGTGGCGGTCTTCGACAGGCACTCCCGGGTGATCAGCATCGGCGGGATGAGCAAGCCCTACTGGGGCGGGCTGCGGATCGGCTGGGTCCGCGCCTCCGCGCCGCAGGTGCAGCGACTGGCCGCGGCCCGGGTCGGCGTGGACATGGCCAGTCCGGTCCTCGACCAGCTCGTCGCGGTGCACCTGCTGGCCCAGGCGCCGGCCATCGTGGCGGCCCGCCGGACCCAGCTCGCCGGCCAGCGGGACGCGCTGGTCGCCGCGCTCGCCGACCGGCTGCCCGACTGGCGGTTCCGGGTGCCGCGGGGCGGCGTCACGCTCTGGGCCGAGCTGGACGGCCCGATCTCCAGCGCGTTGGCCCGGGCGGCCGAGGAGGTCGGCGTACGGCTGGCGCCCGGCCCACGGTTCGGCCTGGACGGCACGCTGGAGCGGTTCCTCCGGCTGCCGTTCACGCTGCCCGCCGCGGAGCTGGCGGAGGCGGTCGGGCGGCTCGCCGCGGTCCGCTACGACCTGGACCGGGCCGGCCGGCCGCAGTGGCGGGAGCCGAGCGTCATCGCCTGAGCGACCGTTCCCGTTCCGGTGGTTGCCGGCGGAACCGGGTCCGGCGACGGCGTCGTGCCCGCAGACTGCCCGGGTGGGGAACCGGAGCGACGCCCGCTGGTCGTGGGCGCTACGCGCAGCCGCGCCCGGCTCCCGCACCACCCGGCTGGAACTCTTCTACGACCTGGTCTTCGTCTTCGCGTTCCTCAGCGTCACCACGCTGACCGCCACCGTACTGACCCCGGTCAACCTCTACCGCTTCCTGCTGGTGCTGGCGCTGCTCTGGTGGTCGTGGACCGGCTTCGCGCGGGTGGGCAACGCCTGCCGCGCCGACCAGGGCATGCTGCCGCTTGTCGGCTTCGTGACCGTGGCGGCCACGTTCCTGCTCGTGCTCAGCGCGCCCGGCGCGTTCCAGGACCGTCCCGGCGGCCTGCCCGGCCCGCTGGTCTTCGCCGGCTGCTACTTCGTGATCCGGATGGCCCAACTCACCGTGTTCGGCCGGGTGGACCGGGCCGACCCGGTGCGTCGTCGGCGGTTCCTGCTGCGCGTCCTGGTGCCGGTCGTGGCCACCGTGCTGCTCGTGCTCGCCGGCGTCGTCCGGGCCTGGCTGCCCGACGGCCGGTTCGCGGTCGGGCTGCAACTGGCGCTCTGGACGCTCGCGGTGCTTGTCGAGTACGGGGTCGGGACCACCGTGGCCTGGCACTGGTGGGTGGTGGTCTCCGCCGGGCACTGGGCGGAACGGCACGCGCTGATGGTGCTCGTCGCGCTCGGCGAGTCGATCATCGCGCTGGGGCTCGGCCCGAAGACCGGGCTGCCGCTGACCGGTCCGGTGGCGGTGGCCGCGCTGCTCGGCATCGCGATCGTGGCGGCGCTGTGGTGGGCGTACTTCGACACGCTGGCGTTCGCGCTGGAGCAGGCGCTGCACCACGCCCGGGACCGGAACGCCCGGCTGCGGCTGAGCCGCTCGGTCTACACGTTCCTGCACCTGCCGATGGTCACCGGGACGATCCTCTACGCGCTCGGCCTCAAGGACCTGCTCGCCGAGGTCGCCGACCCGGACACCCCGCCCTGGGGGTGGCCGTTGGGCGACTTCTGGGGTGGCGTCCTCTTCGGCGGGGTGGCGCTCTACCTGCTCAGCATCGCCGGCTGCTGGTGGTTGGCGGTGCGCGAGGTGCACCGTCCGCTGCTGGTCACGGTGGCGGCGCTGGTCGTGGTCGGCCCGTTCGCGTTCCGGATCTCGGAGGTGGCCGCGCTGGGCGTGCTGGCGGTGCTCGCCGGCGCCGGCGTCACCTGGGAGACGCGCAGCGAGGACGGCCGCCGCCGCCGGGTGCGTCAGCTCGCGCTGGAGGAGCAGGTGGCCGCCGAGACCGAGCAGAGCCGGTGGCGCCGGGAACACCTGTGACCGGCGCGGGCCGCGGGGGCCGGTCCCGCGCGGGCCGTGCCCCGGGACGGTGGGGCACGGCCGGCGCGGCGCCGGGGGCACGTCACAGCTCGGCGAGCGTGCCCTCGTACATCTTGTCGATCTCGCCGGCGAAGTTGGTCTCCACGCTGCGGCGCTTGATCTTCAGCGACGGGGTGACCTCGCCGTCGGCGATGGTCAGGTCGCGGGGGAGGATCGTCACCTTCTTGATCGTCTCCCAGCGGTTGAGCTTGGCGTTCAGCTCGTCCACGTACCCCTCGACCATCGTCCGCGCCTCGGGAGAGGTGACGATCGTGGTGTAGTCGCGCCCCTCCAGCGGGGTGCCGGCGGCCCAGCCCTTGATCGCGTCCGGGTCCAGCGTGACCAGCATCGTGCAGTAGTTGCGGGCCTGCCCGATCACCACCGCCTGCGAGGTGTACGGGCAGATCGCCTTGAACATGCCCTCGATGTGCGACGGCGCGACGTACTTGCCGCCGGACGTCTTGACCAGGTCCTTCTTGCGGTCGGTGATGCGCAGGTAGCCGTCGTCGTCGAGCGTGCCGATGTCGCCGGTGCGGAAGTAGCCGTCGTCGGTGAACGCCTCGGCGGTCTCCCCGGGCAGGTTGTGGTAGCCCCGCATCACCGGCCGGCCCCGGACCAGGATCTCGCCGTCGGTGTCGATCCGGCACTCCAGGTCGCCCATGGCCCGGCCCACGCTGCCGATCTTGAGACCGTCCGGCGGGTTGACGAACGCGCCGGCGCTGGTCTCGGTGAGGCCGTACCCCTCCGAGATGGGCAGGTTGGCGGCGGCGAAGAAGGTGGCGATCTCCTTGCTCAGCGGCGCCGCGCCGGAGACCAGGACCCGCATCCGGCCACCCAGCCGGGCCTGGAGCTTGCTGAAGACCAGCTTCTCGGCGAGCGCGTACTTCATCCGCAGCCCGGTCGGGACCGGCTTGCCGGCCTGCTCCAGCGCGACCTTCTCCTTGCCGACCGCGACGCCCCAGCCGAAGATCTTCGCCTTCGCGCCGCCCGCGCCCTGCGCGGTGGTGACCGCCTTGTTGTAGACCTTCTCGAAGACCCGGGGCGCGCCGCACATCAGCGTCGGCCGGACCACGCCGAGCAGGTCGACCAGCCTGTCCACCCGCCCGTCGACGTAGGTGGGCAGCCCGACGTGGGTGGCGCCGCAGAGCAGCGTCTTGCCGAACGAGTGGGACAGCGGCAACCACAGGTACTGCAGGTCGTCGACGCGCAGCAGGCCCAGCTCGGCCTGCGCGACGCCCTCCCAGCACCACCCGCCGTGCAGCAGCTCCACGCCCTTGGGCCGGCCGGTGGTGCCCGACGTGTAGATCAGGGTGGCCAGGTGGTCCGGGCCGATGCCGGCGACCAGCTCGTCGATCAGGCCGGGCGTGGCGGCCAGCGCGGCGGTGCCGCGTTCCTCCAGCTCGGCGAGCGTGAGCTGGGGAACGGTGGCCGCCGGGTCGGCCACGCCGTCGAGGAGCACCACGTGGGTCAGCGCCGGCAGCTCCGCGCCGGCGATCTTCGCGGCCTGGGCCGGGTTCTCCGCGAACAGCACCCGCGACCCCGAGTCGGCGAGAATGTACGCCGCCTCCTCGGGCTCGGTGGTGGGGTAGACGGTGGTGGTGGCCCCGCCGGCGCACATCACGCCGAAGTCGGCGAGCACCCACTCCAGCCGCGTGTTGGCCAGGATCGCCACCGGGTCCTCGAGGCCCACACCCAGCCCGTGCAGCCCGGCCGCGATCGCCTTGGCGCGCTGCCCGACCTGCTCCCACGTCAACCAGACCGGGCCCGAGTCGTCGGGTGCGGGGTGGGCGAAGGCGTGCCGGTCGGGGGAGTCCGCCACGCGCTTGAGGAACATGTCCGGTACGGAACGGTACGGTACATCGAGAGCCATCGTGGAAGCCGCCTTCAGGGGTGGAGGGACGTGACGGGGGTCACGCCGGTCTGCGGTTACCGAAGAGTATTGCCTGCACCGGGGCAGCGGCTAGTGCGGATCGGCCGGGGTTCGGGCTCAGGCGTACCGGGTGGCGGCGCGGGACCAGTCGTAGGTGGCCCGGATCCAGTCCCGGCGGGTGGCGAGGAACGCGCGTACCCCGTCGTCGGCGGCGACGGTCAGCGCCGCGTCCCGTTCCGCGTACGCCGCCAGCGCCGCGTTGAACCGGGTCGCCGCCGCGCGCAGCGCCGCGGCCTCGTCCTGACCGGTCTCGCCGGCGATGGTGGTGACCAGGTTGTGCGCCGGCGGGGCGACGCCGCGCTCCTTGCCGTAGGAGAACAGGTCGTTGCACCAGCAGACCAGGTCGGCGGCGAGGGCGTCCAACGCGGCCAGCGCCGGATCGGCCCGCCGGGCGGGGCCGGGGCGCGCCGGGTGGGCCAGGTCGGTCACCGTGAAGCCGGGGCGTACGCCGCCGGTGTGCCGGCGCATCTGCACGTACTCGGCCACCCCGGGCACCCGCCGGTGCTCCCGGTTGGCCGCCTCCCAGAGCAGCGCCAGCAGGTATTCGCGCAACTGGCCGACCAGGCGCAGCAGCAGCGCGGGCCGCTGCACGTCGCGGGCCCGCCGGCACAGGTCGTCGAGCGCCACCGCCAGCGGGCCACCGGCCGGGACGGGCGCGGCCGGGTCGCCGTGCCGGTCCAGCACGCTCAACAGCGCCGCCACGGTGGGGGCCAGCCGGGTGGGGTCCGCGCCCAGGCCGTCGTCGTCGCAGGCGTCGTCCACCACGAACAGCCAGTTGATCAGGTCGGTGAGCAGGCGCAGGCCCGCCGGGGAGGCCTCCGGGCCGGCCCGTCCGGCCAGCTCCGCGGCGTGCGCGCCGGCCAGTCGGCGCCGCCCGGCCGGGTCACGGACCAGGCCGAGGTCGCGTACCCAGCCGGCGCTCTCCGCGGTGACCCGCTCGACGGCAGGGTGCCGCCGCGCCGGGAAGGGCGGTTCGTGCAGCGCCGAGAGCGCGAAGCCACGCATCCGAGCCCCCTGTCCGCCGCCCGCGAAGCGGGGCGGCGGGCAGGAGCGTACGGCAGAATTGATCGGCAATCATCACTGGGATGTGCGCTTTTCGTGATGGCGCGGTCACGGGATGCCTACGCTGCGTCAAAGCCCCAGCTCGGCCGCGCGCAGCCGCTCCGCCGGCCCGGCCGGGCCCTCCACCTGGACCCGGGCCACCCGCTGCCGGCCGGTGAGGAACAGCACCAGCTCGCCCGGCGCGCCGACCAGCCGCAGCCGCTCGCCGCCCCGGCCGACCCGCAGCTCGCCGTGCCCCGGCGCCTGCACCAGCACCTCGGCCGGAAACCGCCGCAGCGCCATCCGGGCCAGCAGGGCGACCCGCTTCCAGAGCACCGCCTGCTGCCCGGCCGGCAGGTCGCGCGGGTGCCAGCCGGGCCGGGCGCGGCGCACGTCCTCGTGGTGGATGAAGAACTCCATGCCGTTGGCCAGCTCGTCGGTGAGCGGATTGCTCACCGGGCTCCACACCGGCGGGCGGCGGAGCCGGGCGACCAGGTCGGCGTACGGACCGGCGGCGACCCGCAGGCGCACCGCCTCGGCGTACCCCCGCAGCGGCGGCAGCAGGATCCCGCCGGCCGCGTCCGGCCGGCGCTCCCGCACCAGCAGGTGCGCCGCCAGGTCACGGGTGGTCCACCCCTCGTTGACCGTCGGCGCGTCCGGTCCCAGTTCCAGCATCAGATCGGCGAGCGCCTCGCGCTCCGCTCGGGCGTACCGCGGCATGGCCCGATCGTAGGCCCGCCGGGCCCGATCGGCGCGCCATGGCCGACGCGGCGTTCCCGGGCCGCCGGTCGCGGCCCGCCGTCCGGCCCCGGTCGGCGCGAACGTGACGGCGGACATATCCCGGCCGGGTCGGCGTACGCGGCGACGAGCGGTAAGGATGGGGGAGAAAACTGTGGCTTACGGCGGGGGAGAGCGTGGCGAGCGGGACAAGTCGGGACGTGCTCGGCAAGGGGCTCAGGGTGCTCGGCCGGGCGATCCGGGAGCAACCACGGATCTTCGCGGTGGCGGTCAGCGGCAGTGTGCTCTTCGGCCTCCTCGTCATCGCCAGCGCGTACGTGGTCGGCGCGGTGGTCGGCGACGTGGTGGTGCCGGCGGTCGAACGCGGCGCGGTGGCCGGCGGCGCCCTCGCGCTCGCCGCGTCGGCGCTGTTCGGGATCAGCGTGCTGCGGGTGGTCGGCATCTTCGGCCGGCGGCTCGGCGCCGGTTACATGCAGTACCGGCTCCAGGCCGCCTACCGTCGCCGGGTCACCCGCCGCTACCTCGACCTGCCGCTGGCCTGGCACCACCGCAACTCCACCGGCACGCTGCTGTCCAACGCCAACTCCGACGTGGAGGCCGCCTGGTACCCGATCGCGCCGCTGCCGTTCGCGGTCGGCACGCTGGTGATGCTGGTCGGCGCCGTGGCCTCGCTGTTCGTCACCGACTGGGCGCTCGCCCTGGTCGGCCTCGCCGTCTTCCCCGCGCTGTTCGCCCTCAACGTGGTCTACTCCCGCCGGATGGCACCCCGCCAGGCTCGCGCCCAGCGGCTGCGCGCCGAGGTCAGCGGCATCGCGCACGAGAGCTTCGACGGCGCGTTGGTGGTCAAGACCATGGGCCGGGAGTCCCAGGAGACGGCCCGCTTCGCCGCCCGCGCCGGTGACCTGCGCGACGCGTTGATCTCCGTCGGCCGGCTGCGCGGCGTCTTCGACCCGATGCTGGAGACCCTGCCCAGCCTCGGCACGCTCGCCGTGCTGGTGGTCGGCGCGGTCCGGCTCCAACAGGGCGCGATCACGGTGACCGAGCTGGTCAGCGTCGCGTTCCTGTTCACCGTGCTGGCCTTCCCGGTGCGGGCGATCGGCTGGGTGCTGGCCGAGCTGCCGCGCAGCGTCGCCGGCTGGGAGCGGGTCAGCCGGGTCCTGGACGCCACCGGCGAGATGCCGTACGGCGACGTGACGCTCGACCCGGCCCGCCGGGAGCCGGCCACGCTGGGCTTCGCCGACGTCCACTTCGGGTACGAGCCGGCCGAGGCGCACCGGCCCGGCACGGAGGTGCTCGGCGAGGTGACGTTCACGGTGCCGGCCGGGAAGACGGTGGCCCTGGTCGGTCCGACCGGCTCCGGCAAGTCCACCATCGCGTCGCTGGCCGTGCGGCTGGTCGATCCGGACCGTGGCCGCGTCACGCTGGACGGCGTCGACGTGCGCGAGCTGACCGCCGCCTCGCTCGCCGCCACGGTGGCGCTGGTGGCCCAGGTGCCGTTCGTCTTCGACGACACGGTCCGGGCCAACATCACGCTCGACCGGGCCGGCGTCGGCGACGACGAGGTGTGGGCCGCGCTGCGGCTGGCCGAGGCGGACGGCTTCGTCGCCGCCCTGCCGGACGGGCTGGACACCATGGTCGGTGAGCGGGGCACCTCGCTCTCCGGCGGGCAGCGGCAACGGCTCACGCTGGCCCGGGCGCTCGCCGGCCGGCCCCGGCTGCTGGTGCTCGACGACGCCACCAGCGCCGTCGACCCGCGGGTCGAGGCGGCCATCCTGGCCGGCCTGCGGGCCCCCGGCGACGGGGGCGCGTCGATCCTGGTGGTGGCGTACCGGCGGGCCACCATCGCGCTCGCCGACGAGGTGATCTACGTGGAGCAGGGCCGGGTGGTCGCCCGCGGCACGCACCCCGAGCTGCTGGCCACCGTGCCCGGGTACGCCGACCTGGTCACCGCGTACGAGCAGGCCGAACAGGAACGCGAGCAGAACCGCACGTACGACGAGGTCACGCCGGTGCCGTCCGGTCTGGAGATGGAGGTGGACCGGTGAGCGCGAGGAGTGCAGCGAAGCGGAGCCCCGCAGTCGCGAACGGAAGGCGGGTCCGGTGACGAGCACGATCACGGCCGAGCGGTCTGAGTCGACCTGGGGGACGCTGCGGCGCGGGTTGGCGCTCTCGCCGGAGCTGAAGACCGGGCTGGCCGGCACGTTGGCGTTGGCGCTTGTCTACATGGTCGGCCGGGTGGCGGTGCCGGTGGCGGTGCAGCGCGGCATTGACCACGGCATCGTCGGCGGGCTCGACCTGGGCGTCATCTCGCTGACCGTGGCGGTCACCGTCGCCGTGCTGGTGGTCACCACCGCCTGCGGCTACCTGATGATGCGTCGGCTGTTCACGGTCAGCGAGACCGCGCTGGCCGGCGTGCGGACCCGCGCGTTCCGGCACGTGCACGACCTGTCCATGCTGCACCAGCAGTCCGAGCGGCGCGGGTCGCTGGTCTCCCGGGTCACCAGCGACGTCGACCAGATCACCCAGTTCCTCCAGTGGGGCGGCGTGATCCTCCTGGTCAACCTGGGGCAGCTGCTGGTGACCACCGCCGTGATGCTGGCGTACTCCTGGCAGTTGACGCTCGTGGTGCTCGTCGCGTTCGCGCCCGCGGTGCTGATCATCCGGCTGTTGCAGCGCCGGCTGGCCGGCGCGTACGGGCTGGTCCGGCAGCGGACCGGCACGCTGCTCGGCGCGATCGGCGAGAGCGTGGTCGGCGCGCCGGTGATCCGGGCGTACGGGATCGCCGGGCGCACCGCCCGCCGGCTGGACGCGGCGATCGACGGGCAGCGGCTGGCCCAGCAGCGGGCCATCCGGATCAGCATCCTGGGCAGCTCGGTCGGCGAGCTGGCCGCCGGCCTGGCGCTGGCCGGCGTGGTGGTGGTCGGGGTGAGCCTGGGCGTCGACCGGACGCTGTCGGTCGGCCAGCTCACCGCGTTCCTGTTCCTGGTCACGCTCTTCATCCAGCCGGTGCAGATCGCCACCGAGGTGCTCAACGAGGCGCAGAACGCGATCGCCGGCTGGCGTCGGGTGCTCGACGTGCTGGACGTCGAGCCGGACGTGGCCGACCCGGGCGAGCGGGGCCGGGAGCTGCCGTCCGGTCCGCTCGACGTCCGCTTCGCCCAGGTGACGTTCGCCTATCCGGGCGGGCCGCCGGTGCTGCACGACGTGACGCTGGACATCGCGGCGAAGAGCCGGGTGGCGGTGGTCGGCGAGACCGGCAGCGGCAAGACCACCTTCGCCAAGCTGCTCACCCGGCTGATGGACCCGACCGAGGGCGAGGTGCTGCTCTCCGGCGTCGACCTGCGTCAGGTCCGCTTCGACTCGCTGCGCGCCCGGGTGGTGATGGTGCCGCAGGACGGTTTCCTGTTCGACGCCACGGTCGGGGAGAACGTCCGGTTCGCCCGCCCGGAGCTGTCCGACGCCCGGCTCACCGCCGCCTTCACCGAGTTGGGCCTGGCCGACTGGCTGGACGGGCTGCCGGCCGGGCTGGACACCCCGGTGGGCGAGCGCGGCGAGGCGCTCAGCGTCGGCGAGCGGCAGCTCGTGGCGCTGGCCCGCGCGTACGTGGCCGACCCGGACCTGCTGGTGCTCGACGAGGCGACCAGCGCGGTCGACCCGGCCACCGAGGTGCGCCTGCAACGCACGCTGGACGCGGTGACCCGGGGGCGCACCACGCTGGCCATCGCGCACCGGCTCTCCACCGCGCAGGCGGCGGACGAGGTGATCGTGGTGGACCGGGGCCGGATCGTGCAGCGCGGCTCGCACGAGGAACTGGTCCGGGACACCGACTCGGTCTACGCCCTGCTCTACGCCTCCTGGCTGGAGCAGACCCGCTAGCCGGCGTCGGTCGGCCCGCCCGGGGCCAGCGGGCCGGTGAGGTAGCGCTGCACGGTCGGGCCGATGGTGGCGGCCAGCGTGTCCGGGGTCGCGGAGGCGACCGGTTCCAGGCGGATCACGTAGCGCATCATGGCCAGGCCGGCGACCTGGGTGGCCACCAGCGCGCCCCGCAGCGGCTCCTCGGCCGGGTCGAGGTCGAGCTGGTCGACGACCCGGCGCAGGATCTGGGTGGTGAGGAACTCGCGCAGCAGGCGAGCGGTCCACTGGTTGCTCACCGCGGAGCGGAGCAGCGCCACCGCGGCGGCGCCGGCCGGCGAGTCCCACACGCTCAGGAACGTGCGGACCAGCCGTTCGCCGACCTCGTCCCGGCCGCCGGCCAGCACCCGGGGCACCAGCTCGGCCGGGTCGACCGGGATCGCCATGGCGGCGCGGAACAGCTCCTCCTTGGCGCCGAAGTAGTGGTGCACCAGCGCCGGGTCCACGCCGGCGGCGGCGGCGACCGTCCGGATTCCGGTGGCGTCGAAGCCGCGCTCGGCGAACGCGTCCCGGGCCGCGGCGAGGATCGCCTCCCGGGTGTCCGGGTTGCCGGGCCGCCGCCCGGTGCGACGCGGTCTTCTCGGCTGCGCCGCCGGCTCGGCGTCGCGACGCGGGGTCATCCGCTGCGCCGGCGCAGCGTCGCGGCGGCCAGCACCAGCGCGACCACCGCCGCGCCGGCCACGATCGCCACGTCGCGCCACATGGTGCCGGTCGGCTCGGCGTGCGCGCCGACCTCCTGGAGCGCTTCGACCGCGTACGACAGCGGCAGCACGTCGCTGACGGCCTGGAGCCAGCCGGCCATCTGGCCGCGGGGCACGAACAGCCCGCAGAGCAGCAGTTGCGGGGCGACCACGACCGGCATGAACTGCACCGCCTGGAACTCGGTGCGGGCGAACGCGGAGCAGAACAGGCCGAGCGCCACGGCCAGCACCGCGTTCACGCCGGCGATCAGCACGACCAGCCACGGGCTGCCGGCGGTGTCCAGCCCGAACACCTGGTAGGCCACCAGCGAGGCGACGGTGGACTGGAGCACCCCGGCCAGCCCGAACGCGATGCCGTAGCCGAAGAGCAGGTCCAGCTTGCCCAGCGGCGTGGTGAGCAGCCGTTCCAGCGTGCCGGTGGTGCGCTCGCGGAGCATGGCGATGCTGGTCACCAGGAACATGATGATGAACGGGAAGAAGCCCAGCATGATCAGCGCGACCCGGTCGAAGGTGCGCGGCGCGCCGGGCGGGGTGGGCTGGTCGACGTACATGAAGTAGACCAGCGTGAGCAGCACCGCCGGCACCACGACGAGCAGCGCGACGGTGCGCCTGTCGTGCCGGAGCTGACGCAGGATCCGCCCGGTCGTGGCGGCCAGGATGCGCCCGTTCACGAGGTGGCCTCCGACTCGCCGTCGCGGATCAGGCGCAGGAACGCCTCCTCCAGGTCGTCCACGCCGGTGGCGGCGCGGACCGCGGCCGGGGTGTCGTCGGCGACCAGCCGGCCCTCGCGGATCAGCAGCAGCCGGTCGCAGCGGGCCGCCTCGTCCATCACGTGACTGGAGACCAGCAGCGTGGTGCCGGTGGCGGCCATGGCGTGGAAGCGGGCCCACAGGTCGGCCCGCAGCACCGGGTCCTGGCCGACCGTGGGCTCGTCGAGGACGACCAGCTCCGGGTCGCCGACCAGGGCACAGGCGAGCGACGCGCGGCTGCGTTGGCCGCCGGAGAGCGTGCCGACCAGTTGGTCGGCCGCCCCGGCCAGCCCGACGTCGGACACCGCGCGGTCGGCGTCGGCACGGCCCCGGCCCTGGAGCACGGCGAAGTAGCGGGCGTTCTCCCGGACCGTGAGGTCGGCGTAGACGCTCGGCGCCTGGGTCAGGTAGCCCACCCGGTGGCGCAGCTCGGCCGTGCCGGCGGGCCGACCGAGCACGTCGACCGTGCCGGCGTCGACCGTCTGCACGCCGACCACCGCGCGCATCAGCGTGGTCTTGCCGCTGCCGCTGGGCCCGAGCAGCCCGGTGACCGTGCCGCGGGGCACGGCGCAGCTGATGCCGTGCAGCACCCGCCGCCCGCCCCGGTCGACCACCAGGCCACGGACCGCCACCGCGTCGTCCATGTCCGCCTCCGACAATTCATCTACCGTTGAAATCAACGGTAGATGAATTCCATCGGCCGGGCAATGCTGTTGACTTCGAGTGGGCTCGAACTGGAAGCCTGGATCGGTGGACATCGGTATCCGGGAGAAGAGCCTCAGCGTCGGCGAGGCGGCGCAGCGGGTCGGCCTGACCACCTACACGCTGCGCTGGTACGAGCAGGAGGGGCTGGTCGCGCCGGTCGGACGGGACTCCGCCGGCCGTCGGCGCTACACCGAGGCGGACGTCAACTGGCTGTTCCTGCTCCTGCGGCTGCGCCGGACCGGAATGCCGGTGCGCGACATGCGCCGCTACGCCGAGCTGGCCCGGCAGGGCGACCGTACGCTCGGCGCGCGGCGGGCGCTGTTCGAGGCGCACCGGGCCCGGGTGCTGGCCCGGATGGCCGAGCTGACCGAGGATCTCAAGGCCCTCGACCACAAGATCGACCTGTACCGGCAGGCCGAAGAGGAACTGGGCTAAGCCACCCGCACCGGACACCCGGTCCGCCATCGGGCATTGCGCTTGAGATCGGACTTCCGGCACCATGTCGCGGTGGGTCCCGCTTCGTTGCCCGAGTCCCGATTCCTCGACGACTGGGCCACCCGCCTGCGCCGGGCCGCGAACCGACCGGTCGTCGGGATCATGCTGCGCGGCAGCCACGCCCGACGGGCCGCCACCGAGCACAGCGACGTCGACGTGGACGTGCTCGTCGCCACCGACGAGGAGCGTCCCGCCTCGACGGCCCCGGCCCGCCCCACCGGCGCGTACGCGAGCCGGGACGCCTACCTGGCCGAGTTCGACGGCCGGCTGGTGCACGTCTCGGTGGCCTCCCGGGACGTCCGCTCCTGGGTGCGCCGGCTCGGGCAGCCCGCCGACTGGGCGTTCGGGCTGCCGGTCACCGCGCCCGCCCGGCTGCTCTGGGCGGTGCCGGAGTGGCGCCGCCGGATCGACCTGCCGGTGCTCTGCCAGCCCGCCGACGAGCCGCGCCTGGAGGACCTGGTCGCCACGCTCGGCAAGGTGGCCGGGGCGCACTGGGCCGGCGACGCCCCCGGGGTCCGGCTCGCGGCGGCCGACCTGGCCCGGCTCTGCCCCTCGGTGCTCCGGCTGGCCAACCCGGCCGTCCGGGTGGTGTCCCGTCGGGCCGCGCTGACCGCCGCGCTGGACCTGCCGGTGGCCCCGCCCGGCTACCGCGCCGACATGCTGCTCTGCCTCGGGCTGCGCGCCGGTGATCCGGCCGAGGTCGGGGCCGCCGCCGGCCGCCTGGTCACCGGCATCGTCCCGCTGGTCCGCCCGTACGCCGGGGAGGTCGCCGCGGTGGCCGGCGCGGACCTGGCCGAGGCGCTCGCCGACGGTCGGGTGGACCGCTACCTCGGTCAGCTCAGCCGGACGCTGCACGCGGCGCCACCGGCGACCCGGGACACGTCGACGGTGCCGGCGCCACGTGCGGGAGAATGGTCAACCGTGCCCGCCTCTGACGCGCCCGTGACCGGCGCCTCCGCCCGCTCCGCCGCCGGCCCGGCCCGGCCCTCCCAGCTCGACCCGGCCATCGCGGCCAGGCTCCGCCGCACCCCGGACGGTCTGGTCGCCGCCGTGGTCCGCGCCCACGACTCGGGTGAGGTGCTGATGGTCGCCTGGATGGACGACGAGGCGCTGCACCGCACGCTCACCAGCGGCCGGGCCACCTACTGGTCGCGCAGCCGGGGGGAGTACTGGGTCAAGGGCGCGACCTCCGGCCACCACCAGTACGTCCGCTCGGTCGCGCTGGACTGCGACGGCGACGCGCTGCTGGTCAGCGTGGAGCAGGTGGGCGCGGCCTGTCACACCGGTCACCGCACCTGCTTCTTCACCGAGTTGCCGGTCAGCTCGCCGGGGGTGACCCCGTGACCGACGCCGCGGTCGGCCCGCCCGCCGTCCGGGGCCGGCGCGAGCTGGCGTACGCGGTGCTGCTCTGCCTGGCCGGCGCGGGCCTGGCCGCCTGGGCGGTGACCCGGAGCTGGTCGACCGACCCGACCGCCGGTGGTTCCCTCGCACCTGGGCGGTCGGGCCGCACCGGCGCGGACCTGCTGCCGTGGGTGTCGGCGCTGGCCTACGTCGGGTTGGCCGGCGGCGGCGCGGTGCTGGCCACCGGGGGGCGGCTGCGCCGGCTGCTCGGCGTGCTGCTGGCGGTCGTCGGGCTGGCCGTCGCGGTCGGTGGCGGGGTCGGTCTCGGCGAGCCCGGGGTCAGCCGGCTCTGGCCGGCCCTGGTGCTGGTGGGCGGTCTGGCGCTCGCGACCGGCGGGGCGTTCACCGCGTGGCGGGCCGGGCGGTGGCCGGCGATGGGCGCCCGGTACGAGCGGCGGGCCGGGTCGACCGGCCCCGCCGACGCGGACCGGCCGGCGGTCGAACGGGGCACCCGGGACGCGTGGGACGCGCTGGACCGGGGCGAGGACCCGACGGTCAGCTGACCGGCTGGGCCTCGCGCGTCGTCCGGCGGTCCCGGGCCGCGGCCCGGGCGGCGGCCAGCTCGGCCACCAGCCGCTCCAACTCGCGGCGTTGCGCGGCCCGGGCCCGGTCGGCGCAGACCGCCTCCCAGGCGTTGCCCCGGGCGGTACGCGTCCGGCCGTCACCGGCCACCGCGCGTTCGAGCGTGTGCACCACGCCGACGGCGAGTGAGGCGACGGTTCGGGAGACGGTGGTCAACCCGATGTTCTGGTGCGGCCCGTTGGCGCTCATGGTTCACCCCACACGAGATCGTTCGGCTTCGGTCGGCAGCGGCCTCGTCGAGTCTGCCCTGCGACGATGGTGTCCGGCTCACGTTTCGCCACCGTGAAGCGCAGGTCAACGCTCCCGCACGCGGGGCGACCTGCACAGGGGCGGAAGTCCTTGACCTTGGTCACAGCGGGCCGGACGTCGGGCTGCGAGGTCGGGCCGGGCGTGGTGAGATGGGTCATGGGCGATGGTCGATGCATGCGGTGGCGCTGCGTGACACCGCGTTCACCCGAAGTCGGCCATCATGCCACAGCCCATGTCGTGAGGTGCGCCATACCCCCCGGCACGTGTCGCCAGGTGGCGCCACCTAGCATCGGCCCATGACACCCGGAGAGGGGAGTCCGTTGGTGACTGCTGAGCATGCGCACGCGGAGGGGGACGACGCCGGAGCGGCGCCGTCCGCAGGGGTGCTCGACGAGATCCTGGCCGGGGTGCGCGAGGACGTGGCCCGGCGGCAGGAACAGCTCCCGCTGGAGCGGATCCGCGAGCTGGCCGCCGCCGCGCCGCCACCGATCGACGCGTACGCGGCGCTGCGCCGACCCGGCGTGGCCGTGATCGCGGAGGTGAAGCGCTCGTCGCCGTCCAAGGGGCGGCTGGCCGAGATCGCGAATCCGGCCGACCTGGCCAGCGACTACGCGGCCGGTGGCGCGCGGGCGATCAGCGTGCTGACCGAGGGCCGCTGGTTCGGCGGGTCGCTTGACGACCTGGCCGCGGTCCGGGCCGCGGTGAACGTGCCGGTGCTGCGCAAGGACTTCGTGGTCTCCAGCTACCAGGTGCACGAGGCCCGCGCGCACGGCGCCGACCTGGTGCTGCTGATCGTCGCCGCGTTGGAGCAGAACGCGCTGGTCGGGCTGCTGGAGCGGATCGAGTCGCTGGGCATGACCGCGCTCGTCGAGGTGCACACCGAGGAAGAGGCGGACCGGGCCCTGGAGGCCGGCGCGCAGGTGATCGGCGTCAACGCCCGCGACCTGCGTACCCTGGAGGTCGACCGGTCGGTGTTCGAGCGGATCGCGCCCGGGCTGCCGAGCCGCGTCGTCAAGATCGCCGAGTCGGGCGTGCGCGGTCCGCACGACCTGATCCGGTACGCCTCGGCCGGCGCCGACGCCGTCCTGGTTGGCGAGGGCCTGGTCACCCAGAAGAGCCCCCGCGAGGCGGTCGCCGAGCTGGTCAACGCCGGGAACCACCCGGCCACGCCCCGCCCGGTGCGCTGACCCGCGCCGGGCCCACCCGAACCGAGAGGACGCCCGCGATGAGCGCCGCACCCGCTGCCGGCCAGGTTCCCGACGCCGCCGGCCACTTCGGCCGGTTCGGCGGCCGGTTCGTCCCCGAGGCGCTGGTCGCCGCGCTCGACGAGCTGGACGCGGCGTACCGCAAGGCGATGGGGGACGAGGAGTTCCTCGCCGAGTTCGACGCGCTGCTGCGCGACTACGCCGGCACCCCCTCGATGCTGTACGAGGCCCGGCGGCTCTCCGCCCAGGTGGGGGCGCGCGTCCTGCTCAAGCGGGAGGACCTCAACCACACCGGCGCCCACAAGGTCCGCAACGTGCTCGGCCAGGCGCTGCTCACCCGGCGGATGGGCAAGCGGCGGGTGATCGCGGAGACCGGCGCCGGCCAGCACGGCGTGGCCACCGCGACCGCCGCCGCGCTGTTCGATCTCGAGTGCGTGGTCTACATGGGCGCGGTGGACACTGAGCGGCAGGCGCTCAACGTGGCCCGGATGCGGATGCTCGGCGCCACCGTGATCCCGGTGACGGCCGGCTCGCGCACGCTCAAGGACGCGATGAACGAGGCGATGCGCGACTGGGTCGCCAACGTCGAGGACACCCACTACCTGATCGGCACCGCCGCCGGGCCGCACCCGTTCCCGGAGATGGTCCGGGACTTCGTGCGCGGCATCGGCGTGGAGGCCCGCCAGCAGTGCCTGGACCTGACCGGCGCGCTGCCGGACGCGGTCGCGGCCTGTGTCGGCGGCGGCTCCAACGCGCTGGGCATCTTCCACGCCTTCGTGCCCGACGCCGGGGTGCGACTCTACGGCTTCGAGGCCGGCGGCGAGGGTGTGGAGTCCGGCCGGCACGCGGCCAGCATCACCGGCGGCTCGTCGGGCGTGCTGCACGGCACCCGCACCTACGTCCTGCAGAACGCCGACGGCCAGACCATCGAGTCGCACTCGATCTCGGCCGGTCTGGACTACCCGGGCGTCGGGCCGGAGCACGCCTGGCTGCACGACACGGGCCGGGCCACCTACCTGCCCGTCGACGACGCCGAGGCGATGGCCGCGTTCGAGCTGCTCTGCCGCACCGAGGGGATCATCCCGGCGATCGAGAGCGCGCACGCGCTGGCCGGCGCCCGCAAGATCGCCCCGGAACTCGCCGCCGAGTTGGGCCGGGAGCCGGTGATCGTGGTCAACCTCTCCGGCCGTGGCGACAAGGACGTGCACACCGCCGGCGCGTACTTCGGCATCCTCGACAAGGAGTGAGAGCGTGAGTCGCATCGGGGTCGCCTTCGACAAGGCCCGGGCCGACGGGCGGGCCGTGCTGGTCGGCTGCATGCCGGCCGGCTTCCCCACGGTCGAGGGCAGCATCGCCGCCATGACCGCCATGGTCGAGGCGGGCGTCGACGTCGTCGAGGTGGAGATCCCCTACTCCGACCCGGTGATGGACGGGCCGGTCATCCAGAAGGCCAGCGACATCGCGTTGGCCGGCGGCGTGCGCACCGCCGACGCGCTGCGCGTCATCGAGGCGGTGGCCGCGACCGGCGCGCCGGTGGTCACCATGACCTACTGGAACCCGATCGAGCAGTACGGCGTCGACGCGTTCGCCCGCGACCTGGCCGCCGCCGGCGGCACCGGGCTCATCACGCCGGACCTGATCCCCGACGAGGCGGCCGAGTGGCTGGCCGCCTCCGAGGCGCACGGCCTGGACCGGACGTTCCTGGTGTCGCCGTCCTCCACCGACGCACGCCTGCGGATGACCGCCGAGCACTGCCGCGGTTTCGTCTACGCCACCGCGATCATGGGCGTGACCGGCGCCCGCGCCCAGACCTCCGAGGCGGCGCCGGTCCTGGTCTCCCGGCTGCGCGAGGTCACCGACCTGCCGGTCGGCGTCGGGCTGGGCGTGGGCACCGGCGCGCAGGCCGCCACCGTCGCCGGGTACGCCGACGCGGTGATCGTGGGCAGCGCGCTGGTCCGCTGCGTGCTCGACGCGCCGGACGAGGCCGCCGGCCTGGCCGCGCTGCGCACGCTCAGCACCGAACTCGCCGAGGGCGTCCGCAACCCCGTTCGCTGACCCCCGTCGTCGGCCTGTCGTCGGTCCCTGCCGCAGCTCGCCGTCGGTCGATCCCGGCGGTGATTCGTGATGCGCTCGCCCCGACGCGGTCCATGCCGTCCGGCTCTCCGGCGTGGGCAGGACGGGGATGCCAGTCTTCGCCTACGAACTTGATGGCGTGGATGGGTCAGGCGCGCCGGACCACGCCGACGGTGCGTTGTGCGTTGAGTCACCTGTGCCATCAAGTTCGTAGGCACTGGAAGCACTGACGGCGGGTGCGCGTGGCGCGCCGCGCCGACGACCGGACAGGCCGGACCGGGGTGCCGCGCACACGGTCCGCACCGGTACCGTGTGCACCCGTGACCCTCGCCCCGATGACTCCCCTGGCGGCCATGCCCAGCCCCAGCACCGCCGTCTGGCAGCTCGGTCCGGTTCCGATCCGGGCGTACGCGCTCTGCATCATTGTCGGCATCGTGGTGGCCTGCGTGGTCACCGAGTACCGACTGCGGCGCCGCGGCGTCGCACCGGGCGCCGTGCTCGACATCGCCGTCTGGGCGGTGCCGGCGGGCATCATCGGCGCCCGGCTCTACCACGTGATCACCTCCCCGGAGAAATACTTCGGCGCCGACGGCCAGCCGCTCAAGGCGTTCGCCATCTGGGAGGGCGGGCTCGGCATCTGGGGCGCGGTGGCCGGCGGCGCGGTCGGTGCCTGGCTCGCCGCCCGGCAGCTCGGCATCCCGCTCTCCGTGGTCGCCGACGCGCTGGCCCCCGGCATGCCCCTGGCGCAGGCCGTGGGCCGGCTGGGCAACTGGTTCAACAACGAGCTCTACGGCGGGCGGACCAGCCTGCCGTGGGGCCTCGAGGTGCACGTGATGGACCCGGACAATCCGGGTCGCGCGCTGCGCGACGACGCCGGCAGCCCGGTCCTGCAACCCGGGCTCTACCATCCGACGTTCCTCTACGAGGCGCTCTGGAACGTTGGCGTCGCCGCGTTGGTGCTGGTGCTCGACCGCAGGCTGCGGTTGGGCCGGGGCCGGGCGTTCGCGCTCTACGTGATGGGCTACACGGCGGGCCGGTTCTGGATCGAGCTGATGCGCACCGACGAGGCCAACCACATCCTCGGCGTACGCCTCAACGTCTGGACGGCGGCGCTGGTCTTCCTCGGCGCGCTCGCCTACTTCGTCCGGGTCCGTGGCCCCCGGGAGTACCTCGTCCCGATCGGTGAGCCGACGGTACCGGCGACGCCGGCCGGCGACGTGTCCCAGGTCGACCTTGCCGCCCGCGAGCCCGCCGCGGCCACGGTGGCGCCGGAGGGCTACCGGGTGGTGACCGAAGACCAGTTCCGCGCGTACCGGGAGACCGGCGCGCTGCCCCCGACGGAGCCCACGGCGGCCGACGACGCCGACCGGGCCGACGACGCCGACCGGGCCGACGACGCCGACCGGGCCGACGACGCCGACCGGATCGACGACGCCGACCGGATCGACGCGGACGCCGGGCGGGCCGCCGACGCCGACCGGGCCGACGCGGACGCCGGGCGGGCGGACGGCGGCGGGCGACCGGCGGACCGGGACAGCTGAGCGGGGGAGTCATGCGCAGCGCGGTGGTGGTCGGCGCCGGCCTCGGCGGAATGGCGGTGGCCGGCGCGCTGGCCCGCTCCGGGTGGCAGGTCACGCTGCTGGAGCGGGCCGACCGGGTCCGACCGGAGGCGACCGCCGTGGTGCTCTGGCCGAACGGGGTACGCGCGCTGCGCGCGCTGGGCCTCGGCGCCGGGCTGGACGCGATCGCCACGCCGCTGCCCGACGGCGGGATCCGCCGCCCGGACGGGCAGTGGCTGGTGCAGCCCCGCCCCACCCCGGCCGAGCGGATGCCGGTGGTGGTGCACCGGGAGGACCTGCACGACGCGCTCATCGCCGGGTTGGGCGAGCGGGTGGAGCTGCGTACCGGCGTGACGGTGCGCAACGTGCGCGCGGTCGCCGGCGAACGGCCGGCGGTGGACGACGGCCGGCACACGTTCTCCGCCGACCTCGTGGTGGCCGCCGACGGCACGGACAGCGAGATCCGGCGGCAGCTCGCCCCGGAGACCGCCGTGGTGAGTTCCGGGTGTGCCGCCTGGCGCGCGGTCATCCCCTGGTACCGCGCCCCGCAGCTTCCCGACGACCAGCCGGTGCACGGCGAGACGCTTGGTGCCGGTTACCGGTTCGTGGCCGCCTCGCTCGGCGAGCGGGGCACCGCCGGGGCGTCGCGCCGGGGCGGCATCTACTGGGTGGCGACCGCCGCCGGCGCGCCCCGGCCCGAGCCGCCGGAGATCCAGCTCGCCCTGCTCAAGCGCTGGTTCGCGGGTTGGCCCGCGCCGATCGCCACGCTGCTGGAGGCCACCGACCCGGTCGACGTGGTGCAGCAGGAGGTCCGCGAGCTGCGGCCGTTGCCCCGGTCGTACGGTTTTCCGGTCGGCCCGGGCGGCGTGGTGCTGCTCGGTGACGCCGCGCACGCCATGCCGCCGCACCTCGGGCAGGGCGCCTGCCTGGCGTTCGAGGACGCGGCCACGCTCGCCGGGCTGCTGCGCGAGTCGCGGCTGCCGGACGCGGTGACCGCGTACGACCGGCTGCGCCGTCCCCGGGCGGCGACCATGGTCCGGCAGACCCGCCGGATGTCGGCCGTGTTGCAGACCCGGGGTCGGCTGGCGCTGCGCGCCCGGGACGCCGCGCTGGGCACGATCAGCCCGCGGCTGCGCAACACCGCCGCCGCGGCGGCCGCCGACTGGCAACCCCCGTCCTGACCGCCCCGGCGCGGGCTGCGCCAGGGCCGCCGGGGGTGCTCAGATGACCGCGGCCGGCTCGGCGATGCAGGCGGTGCCGACCCGGCGGAAGCCGACCCGCAGGTAGACCCGGGCGATGTCCTCGCTGCCCGCGCTCAGGAAGACCAGGTCGGTGCCGGCGGCGCGCAGCTCCCGGGCCAGCGTGGCGGTCACCGCGGCGCCCAGCCCGCGTCGTCGGGCGGACGGCAGGGTGGCCACCCCGGCGATCTCCGCCACGTCGCCGACCCGCATCGCCATGCCGCTGGCCAGCGGGCCCTCGGCCGGGGTGCCGGCGAGCACCGAGACGCGCCGGCCGTCGGCCACCCGGGCCGCCTCCTCGTCCAGCGCGTCGACGTCCAGCCGGGCGAGCGCGGCGTCCCGTTCGGCCGGCCCGGCGTCGCCCCGGGCGGTGCCGCCGTGGGCGAAGCCGACCGCCGCGACGGCCCGGCGCAGCGCGATGTCCGCCGCGAAGCCGGGGTCGTCGGGGTCCAGCACCCGCATCGGTACGTCGCTGAGCGTGCCCGGGTCGGGCAGCCGCTCCGCCTCCAGCAGCATGAGCGGCGCCTGCAGCACGGTCAGCCCCGCCGAGCGGGCCACCGCCAGCAGGCTCGGCTGGTGCTCGTGCACCCACTCGAACGCCTCCGGCAGGCCCAGTTCGCGCTGCCGTTCCCGGACCGCGGTCACCTCGGCGAGCGTGGCCGCCTCGGTGGCGCCCGGCCGGGGGCGGGCGTAGAACGGCCAACCGGCCCCGTCCCGGACGAACAGCACCAGGGTGTCGAACTCCTCCACCCGGGCCGCGTCCCGGGGCACCGCGTCGTAGAACCGCTCCAACCGGTCGAGCACGTCAGTACGCACGAGATCCACCGCGCGAGACTACACGTCCCAGCATCTGGAAGTGTGATCAATCTGAACTGGCCTTGCGCGGCACGCCCTAACGTAGACTCAATAAACCCCAGCGGGCCGACGTCGTCCCCTCCATGATCCATCCTGAGTGACGACAGGAGGCCCGGTGGCCTTTCCGTACCCTCTCAGCCCGCAACCGGCCCCGCCGACGACGGGGCTGTACGACCCCGCGTACGAGCATGACGCCTGCGGCGTGGCCTTCGTGGCCGACCTGCACGGGCGGCGTTCGCACCAGGTCGTCGCGAACGGCCTCGGGGCGCTCTGCCGGCTGGACCACCGGGGCGCCCGGGGCGCGGAGCACAACACCGGGGACGGCGCCGGCATCATGATCCAGGTGCCGGACGCGTTCCTGCGCGCGGCCGTCGACTTCCCGCTGCCCCCGCCCGGCCAGTACGCGACCGGCCTGGTCTTCCTGCCCGACGACGACGCCGCCGAGGCCCGCGCCCGCCGGGTGGTGGACAAGTACGCGCTGGTCGAGGGCGCCGACGTGCTCGGCTGGCGGGAGGTGCCGACCGACCCGTCCGGCCTGGGGGAGACCGCGCTCGCGGCGATGCCCCGGGTGCGGCAGCTCTTCGTCGCCGCGCACCGGCTGACCGACGCGCCCGCCGGCCCGGCCGGCTCGCCGCTGACCGGGCTCGACCTGGACCGGGTGGCGTTCTGCCTGCGCAAGCAGGTCGAGCGGGAGACCGCCGAGCGGGGTGTGCCCGCCTACTTCCCGTCGCTGTCCGGCCGCACCATGGTGTGGAAGGGCATGCTCACCCCCGACCAGCTCCCGGCGTTCTACCCGGAGCTGACCGACGAGCGCGTGGTCAGCGCCATCGCGCTTGTGCACTCGCGGTTCTCCACCAACACGTTCCCGTCCTGGCCGCTGGCGCACCCGTACCGCTTCATCGCGCACAACGGCGAGATCAACACGATCCGCGGCAACCGGAACTGGATGCAGGCAAGAGAGTCGATGCTCAGCGGCGGTTCCGCTGCCGCCGGCGGAGCCGGCGGGCACCTGTCTGGCAACATCCGCCGCGTCTTCCCGGTCTGCACCCCGGCGGCGTCCGACTCGGCCAACTTCGACGAGGTCCTGGAGCTGCTGCACCTGGCCGGGCGGAGCCTGCCGCACGCGGTGCTCATGATGATCCCGGAGGCGTGGGAGAACGACCCGGACATGCGCGCCGACAAGCGCGCGTTCTACCGCTTCCACGCCAGCCTGATGGAGCCGTGGGACGGCCCGGCCTCGGTCGCGTTCACCGACGGCGAGGTCGTCGGCGCGGTGCTGGACCGCAACGGCCTCCGTCCGGGCCGTTGGTGGCACACCAGCGACGGCCTGGTGGTGCTGGGCAGCGAGGCGGGTGTGCTCGACCTCGACCCGGCCACCGTGGTGGCGAAGGGCCGGCTCCAGCCGGGCCGGATGTTCCTGGTCGACACCGTCAACGGCCGGATCGTCTCCGACGACGAGATCAAGACCGAGCTGGCCGCCGCGCAGCCGTACCAGGAGTGGCTGCACGCCGGCCTGATCGAGCTGGACGACCTGCCCGCCCGCGAGCACACCGTCTACACCCACGACTCGGTCCGCCGCCGGCAGCAGACGTTCGGCTACACCGAGGAGGAGCTGAAGATCCTGCTCGGCCCGATGGCCCGCAGCGGCGCGGAGCCGCTCGGCTCGATGGGTACCGACACCCCGATCGCGCCGCTGTCCACCCGGCCGCGGCTGCTCTACGACTACTTCCACCAGCTCTTCGCCCAGGTCACCAACCCGCCGCTGGACGCCATCCGGGAGGAGCTGGTGACCAGCCTGGCGTCCACCATCGGGCCGGAGGGCAACCTGCTCGACCCGGGCCCGGCGAGCTGCCGGCAGATCGTGCTGCCCTACCCGGTGATCGACAACGACGAGCTGGCGAAGATCCTCTCCATCGACGAGGACGGCGACCTGCCCGGCTTCAAGGCGGTCCGGGTCTCCGGTCTCTACCGGATCCGCGACGGTGGCGCCGGCATCAAGGCCCGGCTGACCGAGATCTGCCGGCACGTCTCCGAGGCGATCGAGGACGGTGTGCGCATCCTGGTGCTCTCCGACCGGGACTCCAACGCCGACCTGGCCCCGATCCCGTCGCTGCTGCTCACCGCCGCGGTGCACCAGCACCTGGTGCGTGAGCAGACCCGCACCCAGGTGGCGCTGGTCGTCGAGTCCGGCGACTGCCGCGAGGTGCACCACGCGGCCGTGCTGATCGGGTACGGCGCGGCGGCGGTCAACCCGTACCTCGCGTTCGAGTCGGTGGAGGACATGATCTCCACGGGCATCCTGGCCGGGGTGGACCGGGTGAAGGCGGTCCGCAACTACGTCAAGGCGCTCGGCAAGGGCGTCCTGAAGATCATGTCCAAGATGGGCATCTCGACCGTGTCGTCGTACTGTGGCGCGCAGGTGTTCGAGGCGGTCGGCCTGGACACCCGCCTGGTCGACCGCTACTTCCGCGGCACGCCGAGCACCATCGGCGGCATCGGGCTGGCCGAGATCCACGCCGAGGTGGCCGCCCGGCACGCGCTCGCCTGGCCGGCGCCCGGCGTGCAGCCAACCGACCGGCTGGAGGTCGGCGGGGAGTACCAGTGGCGTCGCGAGGGCGAGCTGCACCTGTTCAACCCGGAGACGGTCTTCCTGCTCCAGCACGCCACCCGCAGCCGCCAGTACGACGTGTTCCGGCAGTACACCGCCAAGGTCGACGAGCTGGCCGCCAAGGCGGGCTCGCTGCGCGGGCTGTTCACGTTGCGCACCGGCGTCCGTCCGGCGGTGCCGCTGGACGAGGTCGAACCGGCCACCGAGATCGTCAAGCGCTTCGCCACCGGCGCCATGTCGTACGGGTCGATCTCGGCGGAGGCGCACGAGACGCTCGCGATCGCGATGAACCGCCTCGGCGGCAAGTCCAACACCGGCGAGGGCGGCGAGGACGTCGAGCGCCTGCACGACCCGGCGCGGCGTTCGGCGGTCAAGCAGATCGCCAGCGGCCGGTTCGGCGTGACGAGCGAATACCTGGTCAACGCGGACGACCTCCAGATCAAGATGGCGCAGGGCGCGAAGCCCGGCGAGGGCGGGCAGCTCCCCGGCAACAAGGTCTGGCCGTGGATCGCCCGGACCCGGCACGCCACCCCGGGCGTCGGCCTGATCTCCCCGCCGCCGCACCACGACATCTACTCCATCGAGGACCTGGCCCAGCTCGTCCACGACCTGAAGTGCGTCAACCCGGCCGCCCGGGTGCACGTCAAGCTGGTCAGCGAGGTCGGGGTGGGCACCGTGGCGGCCGGCGTGGCCAAGCTGAAGGCCGACGTCATCCTGATCTCCGGGCACGACGGCGGCACCGGCGCGTCCCCGCTCAACTCGCTCAAGCACGCCGGCACCCCGTGGGAGCTGGGCCTGGCCGAGGCGCAGCAGACGCTGCTGCTCAACAAGCTGCGCGACCGGGTCACCGTGCAGGTCGACGGCCAGCTCAAGACCGGCCGGGACGTGCTGGTCGCGGCGCTGCTCGGCGCCGAGGAGTTCGGCTTCGCCACCGCGCCGCTGATCGTCGAGGGCTGCGTGATGATGCGGGTCTGCCACCTGGACACGTGCCCGGTCGGCATCGCCACCCAGAACCCGGTGCTGCGCGAGCGGTTCACCGGCCGGCCGGAGTTCGTGGAGAACTTCTTCCTCTTCCTCGCCGAGGAGGTCCGCGGGTACCTGGCCGAGCTGGGCTTCCGCAGCATCGAGGAGGCGATCGGGCAGACCGAGCTGCTGGACGTGGTCGGCGCTATCGACCACTGGAAGGGCCACGGGCTCGACCTGAGTCGGGTCCTGCACCTGCCCGAGCTGCCCGAGGGCGCGGCCCGGCGCGGCGTCCGGCCGCAGGACCACGGCCTCGACGTGGCGCTGGACAACCGGCTCGTCGAGCTGGCCGGTCCGGCGCTGCGCGACGGCACGCCGGTCCGGGTCGAGGTCGAGGTGCGCAACGAGCACCGCAGCGTGGGCGCGATGCTCGGCGGCGAGGTGACCCGCCGGTTCGGCGGCGCCGGGTTGCCCGACGACACCGTCGAGTTCCTGCTGCGCGGCACCGCCGGCCAGTCGTTCGGCGCGTTCCTGCCGCGCGGCGTGACGCTGCGCCTGCACGGTGACGCCAACGACTACGTCGGCAAGGGCCTGTCCGGTGGGCGGATCGTGGTCCGGCCGGACGCCGCCGCGCCGTTCGTCGATCACGACGCCGAGCCCGGCCACCGCGCCGAGGACCAGATCATCGCCGGCAACACCATCCTGTACGGCGCCACCGGCGGCGAGGTGTTCCTGCGCGGTCGGGTCGGGGAGCGGTTCGCGGTGCGCAACTCCGGCGCGGTGGCCGTGGTCGAGGGCCTCGGCGACCACGGTTGCGAGTACATGACCGGCGGCACGGTGGTGGTGCTCGGGCCGACCGGGCGCAACTTCGCCGCCGGCATGTCCGGTGGCACCGCGTTCGTGCACCGGCTGGACCGGCGGCGGATCAACCCCGAGCTGGTCGACCTGTCGCCGCTGCGCGACGAGGAACGGGACCGCCTGCACGAGCTGGTCCAGCGGCACTTCGCCGAGACCGACTCGGCGGTGGCCGAGGCGCTGCTCAAGCGCTGGCCGGAGGCGGTGGAGGAGTTCACCGCCGTGGTGCCCCGGGACTACCGCCGGGTCATGGAGATCATGCGGGCCGCCGAAGCCGCCGGCCGCGACGTCGACGACGCGGTGATGAGTGCTCTCACCACACCTTCGACCGCGTCCGTGCCGCCCGCGCCGCGGGTGGTCGCCCAGGAGGTGGCCCGTGCCTGACCCGAACGGTTTCCTGCGCTACGACCGGCGGCTGCCCGCCCGCCGTCCGGTCCCGGTGCGGATCACGGACTGGCGGGAGGTCTACCCGCCGGCCGGCGAGGAGCTGATCCGCGAGCAGGCCACCCGGTGCATGGACTGCGGCATCCCGTTCTGCCACGACGGCTGCCCGCTGGGCAACCGCATCCCGGACTGGAACGACCTGGTCCGCACCGGCAACTGGGACGCCGCGGTGGAGTCGCTGCACGCCACCAACAACTTCCCCGAGTTCACCGGGCGGCTCTGCCCGGCGCCCTGCGAGGCGGCCTGCGTGCTCGGCCTGGGCGGCCAGCAGCCGGTCACCATCAAGCAGGTCGAGGTGGAGATCGCCGACGCGGCGGTGGCCCGGGGCGGGCTGCGTCCCCGGCCCGCGTCCGCGTCGACCGGCCGATCGGTGGCGGTGGTCGGCTCCGGCCCGGCCGGCCTCGCCGCCGCGCAGCAGCTCGCCCGCGCCGGCCACACGGTCACCGTGTACGAGCGCGACGACGCCGTCGGCGGCCTGCTCCGCTACGGCATCCCCGACTTCAAGCTGGAGAAGCAGCACGTCGACCGCCGGGTCGCCCAGCTCACCGCCGAGGGGGTGCGCTTCCGCACCGGCGTCGACGTCGGCGTCGACGTGACCGCCGAGCAGCTCCGCGCCGAGCACGACGCGGTGGTGCTGGCCTGCGGCGCGTTGCAGGGCCGGGACACCCTCCAGACGCCGGGGCGGGCGCTGCGCGGCGTACACCAGGCGATGTCGCACCTGGTGGCCGCGAACCGGGTGGTGGCGGCGGCCGGCGACGGGCGGCCCGCGCTCGCCACGCTGCCGGACGGCACGCCGATCGACGCGGCCGGCAAGCACGTGGTGATCATCGGCGGTGGCGACACCGCCGCCGACTGCCTCGGCGTGGCCCACCGGCAGGGCGCGGCCGGCGTCCACCAGCTCGACCTCTACCCGCAGCCGCCGACCGAACGCGACGGCGCGCGGGACCCGTGGCCGACCTGGCCGTGGCTGCTGCGTTCCTACCCGGCGCACGAGGAGGGCGGCGAGCGGGTCTTCGCGGTGGCGGTGCAGGAGTTCGTGGACGACGGCACCGGGCAGGTCCGGGCCGTGCGGATCGCCGAGGTGACCGTGGAGAAGGTCGACGGCCGGCGCATCGTCACGCCGCTGCCCGGCTCGGAGCGGGAGATCCCGGCCGACCTGGTGCTGCTGGCGATCGGCTTCGAGGGCACCGAGGAGCAGCCGCTGCTGGCCCAGTTCGGGGTGGCCCGCAACGCCCGGGGCGCGATCGACGCCCGCCCCGACTGGCAGGCCGCCGACGGTGTCTTCGTCGCCGGCGACATGCACCGGGGCGCGTCGCTGATCGTCTGGGCGATCGCCGAGGGGCGGGCCGCCGCCGCGGCCGTGCACGCGTACCTGGGCGGAGCGGGCGACCTGCCCGCCCCCGTCGACCCGGCCCGCCAGCCGCTCGCCACCCGGTAAGGAGGGGCCCCTTCCTAACGCCTGCGGTAGAGGCGGGGGACCCGCTTGACATCGGCCGGGCCCGCTCCCCAATGGGGAGCGGGCCCGGCCGGCCTGGTCAGCGGGCAAGCAGCTCGTGCGCCGACCGGATCTTCGTCCAGGAGGCCGGCTGCGCCGGCGCCGCCGAGGTGCGCGCGGTGGCGCCCAGCTCGGGTCGGCCGGCGGTGAACAGCCAGGTGGTGAACACCGCGTCCAGGTCCCGGCCGGAGATCCGCTCGGCGAGCGCCTGGAACTGCTCGATGGTGCCGTTGCCGTACTGCCGCTGGGCCGTCCAGGTGCGCAGGATCCGGAAGAACGCCGCGTCGCCGACGGCCAGCCGGATCTGGTGCAGCGCCATCGCCCCCCGGTCGTAGACCGCGTCGTCGAAGACCCGGCCGGCGCCCGGGTCGCCGGGCAGCACCTGCCAGAACTCCGAGTCGGCCGGGTAGCTGTCGTAGGTGAAGTCGAACAGCTCCTGCGCGGTGCCCTCGTCCTGCTCCTCGGACCAGAGCCACTCGGCGTACGAGGCGAAGCCCTCGTTCAGCCAGATGTTGCGCCAGGCCGCCACCGACACCGAGTCGCCGAACCACTGGTGCGCGTTCTCGTGCACCACCACGTACGGGTTGGCGCCCCGTCGCCAGAAGCCCGGCCCGTAGACCGGTCGGGTCTGCGTCTCCAGCGCGAAACCGATGCCGTCGACCGGGCCGGCCACGCCGCCCTGCGCCTCGAACGGGTACGGGCCGAACACCCCGCTCTCCCAGTCGACGATCTCGGCGGTGCGTTCGATGCTGGCCCGGGCGGCCGGCAGGCGCTCGCCCAGCGTGGTGCTGTACGCGTTCACCACCGGCTGCCCGTTCGGTGCGGTGTCGGTGACGATGTCGTACTGCCCGATGGCGAGGAACGCCTGGTAGGTGGCGCCGGGCTTGACGCTGCGCCAGCTCCACCGGGTGCGGTTGCCGGCCTCGGGCAGCGGGTCGCGCGGCTGCACGCCGTTGCTGACCACTTCGAGGCCGGTCGGCACCGAGACGGAAATGTCCCAGGTGGCCTTGTCCTTCGGGTGGTCGTTGCTCGGGTACCACCACCAGGCCGACTCGGGTTCGTTCACGGCGAGCGCGCCGTCGGCGGTGCGGGTCCAGCCGGTGTAGCCGTAGACGGTGGTCTCCGACGGGATGCCGGCGTACTTCACCACGACGGTGATCTGCTGGCCCTTGGTCAGCGGGCGGGCCGGCGTGACGACCAGCTCGTGGTCGCCGGCGCGGGCGAACCCGGCGGTCCAGCCGTTGACCCGGACCGACTCGACGGCCAGCGCGAAGTCGAGGTTGAACCGGGACAGGTCCTTGGTGGCGGTGGCCAGGATCGTGGTGGTGCCGCTGAGCCGGTCGGTGGCCGGCTCGTAACGCAGCCGGATGTCGTAGTGGTCGACGTCGTAGCCGCCGTTGCCGTAGTCGGGGAAGTAGCTGTCGCCCAGCCCGGGACCGCCCGGCGTGGGGGTGGCCGCCGAGACGTGCGGGCGGCCCCATCCGGTCGGGGCGGCCTGGCCGGGGGCGCCGGTCACGGTGGTGACGGCGGTGGTGAGGGTCAGGGCGGCGATCGCCGCCGAGAGTGCGCGTGGCACGGGTGGGACTCCCTCCGTCGGGTGTACGCACCGCCAACCTAATCGACACATGTAAACGGATCTGCCCCGAGTCGGCGGCCAGGGCTATTCAAATAGTGTCGATGTTTCGATAGCATTACCGACTAGTAACAAGCACCGTCCCCTCGACCACGCGCGCGGTCAACGGGCTCCACCACCCCTGTCCCGTGGAGGTCCCCTCATGCCCCGTCGCGTCCGTACCGTCTTCGCCGCGGTCCTGGCGGCCGTCCTCGGCGCCGTGCTGCTGCCCGGCGCCGCCCGTGCCGCCACCGTCAACTACGTCGCCCTCGGCGACTCCTACTCCTCCGGCGTCGGCGCCGGGCCGTACGACCTCTCCACCTGCCTGCGCAGCCAGAAGTCGTACGCCCCGCTCTGGGCCGCGGCGCACGCGGTCGAAAGCTTCCGCTTCCCGGCCTGCGGCGGCGCGGTCACCGCGGACGTGCTGAACAACCAGGTCGGCCAGCTCAGCACCGCCACCACACTGGTCACCATCACCATCGGCGGCAACGACGCCGGCTTCGCCGACGTGATGACCGGTTGCCGCTTCGGCAGCACGTCGAGCTGCGAGAGCGCGGTGGCCGGGGCCAAGGCGTTCGCCACCGCGACGCTGCCCGCCCGGCTGGACGCCACCTACGCGGCGATCCGGGACCGGGCCCCGAACGCCCGGCTGGTGGTGCTCGGCTACCCGCGGCTGTTCGAGACCGGCTCCTGCGGCCTGCTCGCCATGAGCAGCTACAAGCGCACCATCCTCAACCAGGCCGCCGACGTGCTCAACGGCGTCACGGCCGACCGGGCCGGCGCGGCCGGGGCCACGTTCGTCGACGCGCGGCCGTTCTTCACCGGGCACGGGGTGTGCGCCGCCGACCCGTGGATCCGCGACGTCAGCGGCGTGATCGAGGCGTACCACCCGAACGCCAACGGCTACCGCTACGGCTACCTCGCCGCCCTCACCGCCGCTATCGGCTGAGGTGTAAGGAGGGGCCCCCTGTTAACGCATTCCGCATAGCAGGGGCCCCCTCCTAACAACTCACCGGCCGCCGGGTCAGCGGCCCACCGGCGCCAGCCCGCCGACCGCCTGCGGCAGCGCGGTCGCGGGGGCGGGGGCGGGGGCGTCGGGCGTCACCTGCGGCGGCGCGACCTCCGGCGTCGGCCCGGTGTGCCGCCGGGGCCGGGCGCGGCGGCCGGAGGGCACGGCGAGCGCGGCCAGCGCGGCGGCGAGGGAGATGCCGGTGAGCAGCAGGAAGCCGGCGGTGAAGCCGGCCTCCCGGGGCAGCCCGCTCGGCTGCGGGTTGGCGGTGATCACGGTGCTGGCCAGCGCCGCGCCGATCGCGCCGCCGATGGTACGGATGTTGGCGTTCATGCCGGTCGCCGCGCCGGTCTGCGAGGCCGGCACGTTCCCCACGATCAGGTTGGCCATCGAGGCGAACGCCAGCCCGATGCCGAGCCCGACCAGCCCGCCGGCGAGGCCGACCTGCCAGCGGGTGTCGTGCGCGGCGGTGAGCATCGCGGCGGCGGCCACGTTGAACACCGCGCCGGTGCCCAGTTGCGCCTTGGCGCTGAACCGGGACTCCAGCCGTCCGGCCAGCAGGCCGGCGGCGAACATGCCGACCAGCATGGGCAGCATGAGCAGCCCGGCCTGGGTGATGCTGGCGCCGAAGCCGTAGCCGGCGCTGGTCGGAATCTGCGCGAACTGCGGCAGGAAGGCGTAGACGGCGAACATCGAGGCGCCGTAGAGCAGCGCCACCAGGTTGGTGGTCCAGACCGCCGGCAGCCGCATCATCCGCAGGTCGATCAGCGGGTTCGCGGCCCGGGCCTCGACCGCCAGCCAGACGGCCAGCAGCACCGCGGCCACGATCAGCAGACCGGTCACCCGGCCGGAGGCCCAGCCCCAGGCGGCGCCCTTGCTGACCGGCAGCAGCAGCGCCACCAGCCAGCCGGAGAGCAGGACGGCGCTGAGCCAGTTGATCCGCCCCGGGGTGCGGACCGGCGAGCGGGGCACGAACCGGTGCGCGGCCAGCGCGGTCAGGCCGACCACGACCAGCGGGATCCAGAACAGCCAGCGGTAGCCCAGCGTGGCCACGATCGGCCCGGCGAGCACGACGCCCAGGCCGCCGCCGACGGCCACCACCGCCGAGATCGACGCGACCGCCGAGCTGACCCGGGCGGCGGGGAACTCGTCGCGGATGATGCCGAACGACAGCGGGAAGACGGCGCCGCCGATGCCCTGGACCACCCGGGCGGCGATCAGCACGCCGATGTTCGGCGCGACGGCTGCCACCAGGCAGCCCAGCGCGAGCGCGGCGAGCGAGACGACGAGCATCCGCTCCTTGCCGACCATGTCGCCGACCCGGCCGAGGATCGGCGTGAAGATCGACGCGGAGAGCAGGTAGGCGGTCAGCACCCAGGTCACCGTGTTCGGCGAGGTGTGCAGGTCGTGCTGGATGGTGGGCAGCACCGGGGTGATCAGCGACTGGAGCATCGCGAAGAAGCCGGTGCCGGCCGCGAGGACGAGGAACGTCATCCGGCGCGAGCCGCGCCGGAAGGTGTCGATCATGTGGGAGAACTCCCGTTCGGTACGAGTCGGTGGCCGCTCGCGCGGTGGGCGGCGATGGCGGCGCGTCGGGCCGGGGCCCGCCGGAGTACGCTATCCGGAGGGGTGCCTCCACCCAACGTAATGGAGGGGTGCCTCCGTTTGCAAGACGGAAGGAGTGACAGGCGTCATGTCCAGCGCCGACCAGTCGACCGAGGTCTTCGCGCGCCGCCCCAAGCGGGCCGACGCCCGGCGCAACTACGACGCACTGATCGCCGCCGCCCGCGACGTGTTCGGCGAGTGCGGGGCCGGCGCGTCGCTGGAGCAGATCGCCCGCCGCGCCGGCGTCGGCATCGGCACGCTCTACCGCAACTTCCCGCAGCGGCGTGACCTGTTCGAGGCGGTCTACGTCGAGGAGGTGCGCGCGCTCAGCGCCTCCGCCGCCGACCTGGCCGACCTGGACCCGTGGGACGCCCTGGTCGGTTGGCTGCACCGGTTCGTCGCCTACGTCGGCGCGAAGCGGGCGCTGGCCGAGGAGCTGGTGCACGACTCCGACGTGTTCCGGAGCTGCCGCACCGAGATCTACGCGGCCGGTGAGCCGCTGCTGCGCCGCGCCCAGGCCGCCGGGGCGGCCCGCCCCGACGCCGACTTCGACGACGTGGTGCGCCTGATCAGCGGCCTCGCCGCGTACCAGTTCCCGGACCCGGCACAGCGCGACCGCGTGCTGGCCATCGCCCTGGACGGCCTGCGCCCGCCGACCAGGTGAGTCGCTCCCCGGAGTGCCCGCGCGTCAAGCGGGGCGCGTTCCTATGCGTGAGGCGTTAACAGGGGGCCCCTCCTTGCATCCCTGGGCGGTTGCGTGGCGAGTCGACAATGGTGAGACACTCGCCGTCACCTGGAGGTGACCATGCGCGAACCGGTGACCCGGCCGCGGCCTGCCCGCGAGCAGCTTCCGGCCGGCGGTCTGGAGCTGCTCACCCTGCTGGCCCGGCTGCTGCGCCGACCGCGTCGCGGGGACCGCCGGCTCCCGCTGCTCTGGCTGCTCCGGCCGGCCGACGACGGCGCGGTGGCCGGCCTGCTGCGCCGCTTCGCCGGCCGGGGCGCCGGGCGCCGGGTGCCGCACGCGGTGCTGGACCTGACCGACCGGCCGCCCACCGACGACGTCGCGACCGCGTTGCGCGAGCTGCACCGGCAGCTCTCGCTGGAGGCGTTCGGCGCGCCCCGGCTGCGGTTCCGGCACTATCCGCTCGCCGACTGGCTGATGCACCAGACGCTCGCGGTCGACGTGGACGCCGCGGACAGCGGCCGGGCCTCGCTGGTGCGCCGGCTGCGCGACTGGCGGGGGCGACGCGTCGGCGTCGGCGAGGACCCGCAGGTGGGCGGCGGCTCCGGGCTCGGCACCGCGCTCCAGGTGTTGCTCTGGCTGCTGCGCCGGGCGGTACCCAGCGTGGTGTTCCGGATCGCGGTCTCCGGCCGGGTGCCCCTGGTCGGCCGGCAGTACCGCTGGTTCATGCGCCAGCAGTATCTCGCGCCCCGGCAGTCGGTGACGTTCCTCGGCTTTGCCGAGCGGCTCACCGCCGGCTGGCGCGACGGCGAACACCCCGCCCAGGTGGAGAAGCTGCTGCTGCACGCGTTCCTGGAGGACCTGCGGCTGGCCTACCGGCGGCGGTTCTGGCGACCGGGGGACTGGCGGCGTACCGCCTACCCGGTGGTGCTGCTCGACGGCGTCCGCCCGGACAACGTCGGGCACACGCTGGTCCGGATCTTCGGCGAGGTCCGCAACGAGACCGGCCGCAACGACCCGCTGCTGGTGGTCGCCGTCGCCACCGACCCGCCGCCGGAACCGGCCGCGTCCCGGCCGGTGGCGCAGGCCGAGGAGGCGTACGAGGACTGGGCCGAGGTGCTGCCGGAACGTCGCCGGCTGCGGCGTACCGGCGCCTGGCTGCTGGTGCTGACGGCGGAGGAGGACGCTGCCGGCGTACCCCCGGGGGGTTGCCCCGCCGGCGCTGGTGGCGCCGGACCCGCCCTGGTGGGCGCGGCGGTTCCTGCCGGCGGCGGTGGCCCTGGTGCTGCTCGCCGGCGTGGGAATCTGGGCGCACGGGCGGTGGGCGTCGGACTGCCGGCCCTGGCCCACCGACCGGGTGAGCGTGCGCCTGGTGGGCGGCGAGTGCGTCGGCTACAGCGACACCGCCGGGCAGGTCTTCAACAGCGAGCCCGGCCAGGACCGGCTGCGTGCCGTGCAGCGGCGCATCTTCGCGCAGAACCGGGCCACCGAGGAGGTGTGGCGGCGCAGCGACCACCGCCGCCCCTACCTGACGCTGGTCTACCTGGGCAGCCTCACCGGCAACCGGACGCGTGCGGACGAGGAGTCCTACGTCTCCGAGCGGGAGGAGCTGGAGGGCATGGCCACCGCCCAGTACGCGCTGCTGAAGGAGTCGGCGGCGGCCGACGACGCGGCGCTGCTGCACATCGTGGTGGCCAACGCCGGCCGGCAGATGCGGCACGCCGACGACGCGGTACGCATGCTGGAAGGGCTGGCCCGCGACGACCCGACCGTGCTCGGCGTGGTCGGGTTGGTGGACAGCCGCGCCAGCACCGCGGCGGCGCTGCGGGAACTCAACCGGGTCGGCCTGCCGGTGCTCGCGCCCACGCTGTCCGCCGACCGGATGGACGAGAACTCCAGCCTCTACCTGGCCATGTCCGCGCCCAACCGGGAGCAGGCCCGGATGGTCGAGGCGTACGCCCGGCAGGTGCTGCGGGTGGGGGAGGCGCACGTCTACTGGACCACCGGTGAGGGCAGCTCGCTCACCGACGACCTCTACGTCGCCACGCTCGTCGACGGCCTGCGGGAACGGTTCGGCACCCGACTCACCCGGCTCGACGAGTGGCGCAGCGGCCGGCGACTGACCCAGGAGTGCGGCTACCCCGGGATGCTCTTCTTCGCCGGCCGCTGGTCGGAGTTCGACGGCTTCCTCCGGGCGCTCAAGGAGTGCGGCGCGGACCCGCCCCGGCACCTGGTCGCCGACGACTCGGTGAACCGCTACATGGCCAACCCGGGGCTGCGCGCCAGCGCGCCGGGCAACCTGCCGGTCACGTACGTGTCGAAGGCGTCGTTGGCCACGTGCACCGCGCTGCGGGCCGCGCAGGCCGCCCGCGACGACGCCCGGGGCAGCTTCCTCACCTGGATCGGCGCGGACGACCTGCTCGACCCGCCGCGCTGCCGCGCCGGGACCGGCCCGCCGGTCGGCGAGCGGGTCAGCCTCGCCTACGACGCCGCGATGATGATGGTGCGCGCGCTGGAGAGTCTCGCCGCCCGGCTGCGGCACGCCGACACCGGCCGCCGCTGGGAGCCGCGCGCGGTCAACCCGGTCGGCGTGCACGCCGAGGTGCTGCGACAGAACGCCGCCGGCGGCTACCCGGGGGTCAGCGGCCTGATCCGGTACGCGCCGGACGCCGGCGAGCCGCTCGCCAAGCGCTTGGCGCTCCTGACCGTGGCGAAGGTGCCCGACGTCGGTGCGGCCCCGCTCGAGGTCTTCCACTGCGGCGTCGCCGACGCCGGCCCCGACCCCGGCTGCCGTACCGCGGCCCCTCGAATCAGGTGAATGACTGTGCGTAACGGCTCTGGTTGGTGGACGACCTTTTCGCCTCATGTCTCAGAGTCAAAATCATGCCTCTGAGTCATATTGGTTGCGGGCGATTTCTGGCGAGGTGAACGCGTACTCTCCGGGCTGGCGATGACGGTCTTCGGTCCACGGAAGGTTGGAGCGCGGGATGACGAACGAGCGGGGCCTGTCGGCACGCGACGGTGGCGAACTTGACGGGTTCCACGTCGGGGAGCTGCCGGGCGGGATCGGCGACGCGGTGTCGGACTTCGCGTCCGAGTGGGACGACGTCAGCTTCGCCAGCCGGGTCTGGGAGCGCCAGGTCGACGACGGCTACCGCGTCGACCTGCGGGTGCACGTGCTCCGGGGCGAGCGTCTCGCCGATCTGGACGCGGTTCGCGAGTGCCTCGCCGACTACCTGGAGCGCGACCGCGCCACCTGGGAACTCGCCGGCTTCACCCACCCGGACGGGCCCGGCCTGATCGGTGCGGCAGAGGCGTTCTGGCTCGCCGGGCCCGGAGTCGCCGTGACCGTGCTGGCGGACCCGGAGGTGGTGGACGCCGCCTCGCTCCGGTCGATCGCGGTCGGCGTGGTCAGCACCGATCGGTGAACAGGTGAACACGTTCCGCGCGGTGCCTCGATCACGTGTTGGCAAGGCCTATCGTCAATGACGGGACGGGTGCAGATCGACCACCGACAGCCAGGGCGACTGCGGTTTCCGCGTCCGCTATCCGCCCTGCATCGTCGGTCCGCATCAGTTCGGGAGCGGCGGTGAGTGCAGCGGTGCCCAGCCGACGAACCGGGCGAACAGCACCTGCGGGCTCGGTGCCCCGTCCGGGTTGAGGCGGTGCAGCTCCACGGCCGCGTCGTAGAGCTGACCGCACAGGTAGACCGACAGGCCGATGCGGTCACCCGCGTACTCGGCCATCAGGGCGAGCCGCGCCTCTGCGCACGGCCACGGGTGGGCGCAGCGCTCGCAGATCCAGAGCGGACGCATGGGTGCGTGCGGACAGGTGCCGGTGCTCATGCCGGCACCCGCACCCGGGCGACAGCGCGAGCGCGGGTTGCGCCACCACTGGCTCTGGCGTCCAGCCAGCGCAGCCCGGCCGGCTGCACGAACAGCTCCCGTTTGGCGACCGCCTCGCCCCTACTGTCCAACTCGTAAGCCTCGATCCACGCTCAACCGTCGAACGTGGAGCGGCTGGCGATCTCGCGAATGACCCGCACGGTGATCGGGCGGCAGAACTGCACGCTCGCCGCGCGGTCGAGGCGCAGCAGGTCTCCCGCCCGAATCGGACGAGCGCTCACCGTGGCTCGTCGGGCCGGGTCGCGGCGGCCTTGACCAAGCGCGCGTAGACCACCTCCAGGTAGGGGTAGTCCTCGCCGCAGCCGCACAGCCGGCGGACGACCCGGCGCGGCGGGTGTGCGAAGAGGATGTCGTCGGCGTCCTCGATGTCCTGCGCCGAGGCGAAGGACTCTTCGGGGGACGTGTCGTCGGTGCGCTCGCCCATCGGGCCTCCCGTCGGGGTGCGACGTGCGGGGGACAGGTACGCACGCTCGGCCGTCCGGGGGATTGGCCGGCCGAGCGCTCTGCGCGGTGGGAACAGACCAGCTCCAAGGGTGCTGACCAGGGAGGTGGTCAGTCGGGAGCCTACGATAGCAAGCTATCGCAGTCAAGCTATCACTTGCGATCGCAAGTTGAGAGATGGTCGAATAGCGGTGCTGACCAGGGAGTGCCGCTATGCCACCAAGCCCGAAGTGGGTCGAGCTTGCCGACCACATCCGCAAGCAGATCGAGTCCGGCGAGTTGTCGCCGGGTGCCAAGCTGCCATCCACATCGCAGCTTTGTCAGATCCATTCCGTTTCGGCGATTGTCGTCCGCAACGCGATGCTGACCCTCAAGGCGGAGGGGTTGGTGGTCGGCGTACCCGGCGTCGGCGTGTACGTCGCCGAGCGCTCGAAGTCCCAGTGACCTGTTGTCGGCGTGTGGCGCAGGTTCCTGAGCGGAGAGACTGGTTAGCATCGCAGGCGTGAGCGGACCGGTTCGCCAGAGATCTTTCGCGCTGCCCATGGACGTCGCGGAGCGCTTGGAGCGGGATCCGGACGCGACCGCGTACGTCGTCGGCATCTTGCGAGCGCGCATGCGAGCTGAGGACTTCGATGCCGAGCTGGCGCGGCGTGGGCTGACCGTTTCCGACCACGGGCGCGCTCGCGCGCGTATGCAGCGCGTGCAGGTGGAGCGGGAGTGGTCCGCCGGTCGTCGGAAAGCGTTGCGCGAGCGGTCGCGCCAGGCGGCGCGGGATGCATGGCACGTCTTCGAGGAGGCACTCGATCGTCCGACTCAGAGCGTGCCGGGGTTGCGGGATTTGCTGAGCGCACCCGCAGTGCTCGATCGGCAGGCCACGCCCCCGACGAGTGAGGCGATGCTGAGTCCCCTGCGCAGGAGGCAAACCCACCCTGGGCTTACAGGTCAAGGAGAAGGCATGCCAGCCAAGCCCAAGTGGGCGCAGCTCGCGGACGATATCCGAGAGCAGATCGCGGACGATATCCGAGAGCAGATCGCGTCCGGTCAACTCACGCCAGGTGACAAGCTCCCTTCGACCGCGCAGTTCCGCGCCGAGCGTGGCGTGTCGGCGAGCGTGGTTCGTCAGGCGGTGCTGGTGCTTCAGACGCAGGGCCTCGTGGCAGGGGTCCACGGGCTCGGAGTCTTCGTCGCTGAAAGACACTGACCCCGCCGGGGCGTTACTGGGTGGCCGCAGGGAGTAGTGGCTGTGTACCCTCCCGATGCTGGAGCGGTCGCATCCGCAGCCCTGCCCCCTGGGAGTAGTCCTTGTCCCCTCAGGCGAAGTGGGCGCAGATCGCCGATGGCATCCGCGCCGAGATCCAGTCCGGTGCGCTCGTGCCGGGCGACAAACTGCCGTCGACCTCCGAGCTGTGCCGTCAGCGCGGTGTGTCGGCCATTGTGGTGCGCCAGGCGATCAACGCGCTGAAGATCGAAGGTTTTCTCGAAGGCGTGGGCGGCGTCGGCGTGTTCGTTGCCGAACGACCCGAGTCGCGGTGCGGTGCGAGATCTTGGAAGCGGAAGGCCCCTCTGGGGGCCGTTTTCTTCCAAGATCGCAAGAACCGCCAAGATCTCAAGAACGGAAGCAGCGGCTCATCCGGGCCAGCCGGCGGCACGCAGGGCGGCTCGTAACTGGTCGAGCACTGCTTCCGGGTCGTCGCGCAGGGCCCAGGAGGGGAACCGGAGGATGCGGTCGCCCTCGACCCAGAGGTCGTTCTGCCGGCGCATGTCCGCCCAGGCGTGCGCCGGGTCGAGATGCTGCCCGCCGTCCACCTCGACGTGCACCCGCCACTCGTCGAAGTAGGCGTCGAGGTAACGTCGCCGGCCTGCGGCGTCGCGCCGCACCACCTGGCGGGTCGGTTCGGGCAGGCCGGCGCGGCGCACGAGGTCGAGCAGGTTCAACTCGCCCAGCGAATGCGCGCCGCCGGCCGCGTCCGTGGCGGTGGACAGGAGGAGCCGCCGGCGGCGCACCCGTGGCATCCGGTTCAGCACCTCGTGCAGGTCGTCGCCGCCCACCAACCGCTGCTGGAACGCCGCCGCGACGATCGCGCGGGCCTGCGCATCGGTTGGTGCCCACTGGGCCGCGTCGATCACCGAACGCGCAGCCGTCGTCCGGGGCGGCTGGCCGACCCGCACCACGTCACCGTCCGGCAGATGGCTGGTCCGGTGTGCGCGCACCCCGGCCGGCAGCGGAGCACGACGGCAGGTGGCGGGCAGGAGCAGATGGATGACGCGGTCCGGGAACCCCCGAAGGCCACCCGCCTGGGCGGCGGTGATGCCGCCGAGCAGCGCGGTCGGGCCGGCGGCCAGCACCGCGATCCACCGGAGCTGAGCGGGACCGACGGGGCCGTTGTGCGCGACGAGAACAGCACGGTGAGCTTGACGCCATCGACCGGTCGTCACCCGATGCCGGATCGCCTTGCGCGTGAGGTGCGCCTGTGCCTGATTGAGGCTGAGCACATCGTCCTGGCGAAACAGCAACCAGGTCAACTCGTCCGCGTCGTCCGACGGCAGCGCCCGCCGCATCCCCGCCCAGGAATTCCCCACCACCCAAGGCTGTCGTCCCCAGGGCCCGCCGCGCGGTCCCTGTGGACAACGCCCGTAGATCTTGGAAGAAAACGGCCCCCGGAGGGGCCGATTCCTTCCAAGATCTACAACTTCAGCGGTGCGCGTTGCTCGGCCGGCCCCACGGGCCGGTGATCGCGAACACGTACCCCGGGGTCTGGATGTTGGCGAACAGGATCTTCCCGTCCGCGCTGAACGTCGGGCCGGTGAACTCGCTGTCGTTCAGCTCGTTGCGGGCCAGCGCGTACGCCTTGCCCTGCTCGGTGACGCCGACCAGGTGCGACACGCCCTCGCCGTCCTCGGCGAGGATCACCCCGCCGTACGGGGAGACGGTGATGTTGTCCGGCCCGTCGTAGTTGCCGCTGTCGGCCTCCGGGTCGGGGTTCACGCCGAAGATGGTCTTCAGTGTGACGGTCTGCCGGCGCGGGTCGTAGAACCAGACCTGGCCGTCGTGCTCGTTGACGCTGCCGTCGTCGTGGCGGGCGTAGCTGGCCACGAAGTACGCGCCGCCGTCGCCCCACCAGGCGCCCTCAAGCTTGCGACTGCGGGTCACCTCGTCGTCGGTGAACTGCTTGCGCACGGACACGGTGCGGGCGTCCCGGTCCGGCACCTGCACCCAGTCGACCTGGTAGCGGGTGCCCGGCGTGGTGGCCTCGGACAGGTCGGCCACGTGCCCGTCGCCGCGCCGGCAACGCATCGCCTCCAGGGTGCCGGCGGTGGCGCCGTCCGGCCGCTGGGCGAGCGCCCGCAGCGCGCCCTTGCCGGCCCGGAAGCCGGGCGGCGGCGTCCACCGGAAGTAGAGCCCGTTCGGGCCGCTGGCGTCCTCGGTCAGGTAGATCGAGTGGGTGTACGGGTCGACCGCCACCGCCTCGTGGGAGTAGCGGCCGAGGAACGTCAGCGCCACCGGGTCCGTGTTGGCGGACCGGTCGTGCGGGTCGACCTCGAAGACGTACCCGTGGTCCTTGAGGAACTGACCGCCGGCCCGCTGCTCGGTCTCCTCGCAGGTCAGCCACGTGCCCCACGGCGTGATGCCGCCGGCGCAGTTGTTGTGCGTGCCGGCCACGCTGACGTATTCGCGCAGCCGCCGGCCGTGCTTGTCCACCTCGATGGTGGTGGTGCCGCCGCGTGCGCCCGGGTCGTAGGTGAGGCCGGGCAGCGCCGGCACCGGGTAGGGCTCGCTGCCGCCGATCTCGTGGTTGTTGACCAGCACCGAGCCGCGCGGGCCGCGGAAGCAGCCGGTGCCGTCGGCGTCGCTCGGGGTCGGCTGCCCCGATTCCAGCAGCGTCGCGCCGGCCTGGGCGACGACGGTGTACGAGAAGCCGGGCGGCAGCGCCAGCAGGCCGGCCGGGTCCGGCACCAGGTCGCCGTAGCCGACCGCGGGCCGGCACGCGGCGCGGGCCGCCGCCGGCCCGGCGATGGCGTCCAGGTTGCCGGCCACCACGATGCCGAGGCCGCCGGCCGCGCCGCCCAGCAGCGACCGCCGGGAGAGGGGTGAGTTGGAGGTCACGTCGTCGCCTTCCTGTGCAGTCGAGGTTGCACTGGCAGGCAAGTCGGGTCGCGGGAACGGCGGGCGGCGGGACCGTCGGCGGTGGGGTGAACAGTGGACGAATCCCGGGTGCCGAGCGCCCCGTGCTCCGATGGCGGGCGTCCGTTAGGGTTCCCTCGATCGCAGACGGCGTCGGAGGGCGGACGGTGAACAGGTTCGCGGCGGCGTACCGGCAGGCGGTCGAGCGGCACCGGGCGGCGCGGCGCCACTGGGCCGCCGCCGGGCGGCTGCTGGGGGCGGCCGGGCCGGCCCCGGTCGGCAGCCCCGAGCTGGTCGCCCGACTGGCCCGCCTGGGTGGGGAGCTGGCCGCCGCGGTGCCCGGCACCGCCCGCGTCGCGACCCACCCCGTGCCGGTACGCCTCGGCGAGGCGACCACCGTCGACGGCGTGTTCCCGGTGCTGGTGCCGGTGGGGGCGGGCGCCCACCTGGCGGTCGACGTGGACGCCCGGGACCCGCGCGTCGGCGAGCTGCTGCGCGCCGTGGTGGTCCGGCTGCTCACCGCCGCCCCGGCCGGCGCGGTCCGGGTGGTCGGCATCGACCAGGCCGCGTTCGGGGCGGCGTTCCTGCCGCTGCGCCCGCTGCACGACGCCGGGGTGCTCGGCGCGGCGGCGACCACCGAGGCGGAGACTGCCGCGTTGCTGGACGCCGCGGAACGACACGCGCGTACCGCCCAACGGGCCGACCCGGAGGACCGGGAGCTGCTCGTGGTGGTCGCCGCGTCGACGCTGCCGGCCCGGGAGCTGGCCCGGCTGGCCGCGCTCACCCACGCCGGCCCGGCCGCGGCGGTCTGCGTGCTGCTGGCCGGCTACGCCTCGGCCGGTCCGGGCGCGTCCGTGCCGCCGCTGGGGGCCACCACCCAGCTCCGGGTCACCGAGCGCTACACGCTCGTCGGTGACCCGCCGGGCCGCCCGTTCAGCGTCGACGGCAGCGGGCTGGCGGCGCCGGTGGTGCTCGACAACGACCCGTCGCACGCGGTGGTGACCGCGTTGGCCCGCCGGCTCGCCGAGGCCGCCGACGACAGCTCCGCCGTCACGTTCGCCGACCTGCTCCCGGCGCGGCGGTGGACCGAGTCGGCCGGCGCCGGCCTGCGCACGGTGCTCGGCCGCGCCGGGAGGAAGCCGCTGACCGTCGCGTTCGACGACGCCACGCCGCACTGGCTGGTCGGTGGGCGTACCGGCGCCGGCAAGACGGTGCTGCTGCTCGACGTGCTCTACGGGCTGGCCGCCCGCTACTCCCCGGCCGAGCTGCGGCTGATGCTGCTCGACTTCAAGGAGGGTGTCAGCTTCACCGAGTTCGTGCCGACGCCGCGCGACCCGTCCTGGCTGCCGCACGCCCGCGCGGTCGGCATCGAGTCCGACCGGGAGTACGGCGTGGCCGTGCTCCGGGAGCTGCGCGCCGAGCTGACCCGGCGCGCCGAGCTGCTGAAGCGGCACGGCGTCAGTCGTCTCGCCGACCTGCCGCCGAACGCCCGCCCGCCCCGCGTCGTCACCGTCGTGGACGAGTTCCACGTGCTGTTCGCCGGCAACGACGCGCTGGCCCGGCAGGCCGTCGACCTGATCGAGGAGCTGGCCCGCAAGGGCCGCTCGTACGGCCTGCACCTGGTGCTGGCCAGCCAGAGCACCACCGGCATCGAGGCCCTGTACGGCCGGGCCGAGGCCATTTTCGGCCAGTTCCCGCTGCGCATCGCGTTGCCCGGTGGGGACGCTGTGCTGGACCCGCGCAACGACGCCGCGCGGGGGCTCACGGTTGGCGCCGCCGTGGTGAACACCGCCGCCGGCGCGCCCGGTGCGGACACCGAGGTGGACTTCCCGGACGCGCACGCCGCCGCGGCCGACCTCGCGGCGCTGCGCCACGAGCTGCACGCGGCCCGCCCGGAGGGCGCCCCGCCGCCGGCGGTGTTCCGCGGCCACGAGACGCCCCGGCTCACCGACGATCCGGCGTGGGCGGCGCTGACACCCGGCGCCGACCCGCCGTACGCGCTCCTCGGCCGCGTGGTGGATGTCGCCGGCAGCCCGGCCGGCTTCGCGCTCGACGCGAGCCCGGGCCGGCACCTGGCCGTGGTGGGCACCGCCGCGACCGGCGCGGAGGTGCTCCGCTCGGCTGTCCTGGCGCTGGCCCGGCAGCACGCGCCGGGCACCGCCCGGTTCCTGTTCGCGCCGTTGGCGCCGGGCACCACCGACCTCGCCGACGACCTGGCGATGACGCTGGCCGCCGCCGGTCACCCGGTCCGCCGGCTGGACGCCGACGCGCTGCGCGCGCTCCTCGCCGAGTTGGCCGGCGACGCCTCCGGGCCGGCGCGCACCTACCTGACGGTGTTCGGGATGGACGCCGCCGCCGGCACGCTGGCCGCCACCGACCCGGGCACGTTCCGCTCCGGGCACGACGACCTGCGCGCGGTGCTGCGGCACGGTCCGGCGCGCGGCGTGCACGTGCTCGGCTGGTGGCGGGGGCTGCGCCGGCTCGCCGACGACCTCGGCGGCAGCGGGCACCGCGACGACGTGACCGGGCTTGTCGCGTTGAACGTGCCGGCCGCCGACCTCGGTCTGCACCTCGGCGTGCACGACCTCGCCTACCAGCCGCGCGACGGCCGCGCCCTGCTGGTCGACCGGCACGAGCACCGGACCGCCCTGATCGTGCCGTTCGCCCCCGAGAGCGACAACCCATGAGTGGATTCGACGAGTACGCGGCCCTGATCCGGGAGCTGTCCACCCGGCAGCGGGGCGGGGAGCGGGCCATCGCCGCCGAGGCGGAGCGCCGGCGTGGCCTCCAGTCCGGAGTGGACGAGGTCGGGCGGCGGCTGGCCGCGCAGGGGGAGCGCCTGGACCGGCTCGGGCAGGCGGTCGGCGTACCGATGGGGTCGGTTCCGGACGCGGCCGGTGCCCCCGCCGGGCCGGGGAGCGTGCCGCCCGGCGACCCGGCGGCGGAGCTGGCGGCGGCCGGGCGGCTGGCCGACGAGGCGGACCGGCTCGGGCAGGAGGCGGAGGCGTTGGCGCGGCGGCCGGTGCTGCTGCCCACCTGGTCCGCGCCGGCTCGGGCGGTCGCGGTGTACGCCGGGTGCGCGCTTGCCGGCTCGGTGCTCATGCTGATCGCGCTGCTCGGCTCGCCGTTGCCGGTGTCCGGGATGGACCTGGTGGCGGCGCTGTCCTGCGCCGGCGTGCCGTTGCTGTCGTTCGTGGCCGGTCAGGTCGTGCTGGCCCGCTGGGGCCGCCCCGCGCTGCCCGACCCCGAGACCCCGGCCGGCCGGTACGTGCCGATGGGCTTCGTGATCTGCGCCCTGGTCTCCCCGTCCCTGTTCTGCCTCTACCTGATCCTCTTCCGCCTCCTCCGCTGACCCGCCCGGCCCGGCCTGGCCCGCGATCTTGCAGTTGCGGCCCGGGTGATGCGGCTTGTGCGGCTTTTGTCGGGGCGGCAAGTGCAAGATCGCGGAGGTGGGTGGGGCGGTAGGGTTGGTGGGACGGGTGGGGTGGGAAGGGGAGGAGAGGGCTTGTGAGTGCGGCGGAAGTGATTGCCAGGCTGGCGGCGGCGGCACGGAAGCTGGACGAGGCGAAGGCCCGCACGGCCGCTGCCGCGCAGGACGCGGCCGAGGCGCGGGCGCTGGTGGCCGGCGCGCTGGAAGGCGCGACGGCGGGGCCGCTGATCGGGGTGATCGACGCCTACCGGCAGGCGCTCGCCCAGGCCGCGCAGGGCGGCGAGCCGGCCCGCCAACACGTGCAGGAGACCATCGCGAAGGTCCAGGCGCTGGGGAACTGACCGGCCGGGCGGGCGTCACGGGTCGGTCAGCAGCAGCCAGTCGTCGTCGCGGCGGGTGACGGCGGTGCCGGGCGGCCAGACGTGGCTGACCGACGTCGAGGCGCGGGCCTGGTCGACCAGTGCCCGGCGGGCCAGTGTCGCGCCCTCGAAGCGGGCCCGCCCGTGGAACACGGCCCGGCCGAAGTTGGCCGCGCCCTCGAAACGGGCGCCCTCGAACCAGGCCTCCGCGCCGAACTCGGTCCAGCGGAACAACGCCATGTCGGCGAAGCGCGCCCGGTGGAAGCCGGCGTACCCGACGAACGTGGTGTGCTCCATGGACACCCCGCCGAGGAAGACCGTTTCCCGGAAGCTGGCGCTGTCGGTGAACCTGGCCCGGTCGAAGCTGATCGGCTGCCGCACCGTGGCGTCCCGGAACGAGACCGGTCCGAGGCTCGCGCCCCGGCAGGACAGCTCGCCGCCGAGGTCGGCCCGGTCGAAGCTCACCCGACCGGTGAGGCGGGCGTCGTCGAGGACGATCTCGGCGTCGCCGGTGAGGTCGTCGAGGACGACGTCGGCGAACTCGGCGGTCAGCCGCAGCCGGCCGTGGGTGACCGCGCCGGCGAAGCTGGTGGTGCCGGTGCAGACCGCGCCGGTGAGGTCGAGGTCCACGAGCGTGCACCCGGCGGCGTCGAAGTTGTCCAGCCGGGCGCCGGTCAGGTCCAGCGCGATGCCCGGCCACCAGCCGTCCTGGTCCGCGCGCAGGTGCCGGGTCAGCATCCGTTGCGCGGTGCGCCGCACCTCGGTCTCGCGCCTGTCGTCGGGCGCCGGCATCCGCAGGTACGCGCAGATCACCGCCACGGTTGTCGGGCGCTGCGCCGGGTTGTCCTGACCGAGCCGTTCCAGGGCGTGCAGGCCGCCGAGGCGGACCGCCGGGTGGTCGCTGCCGATCAGCTCGATGGCCCGGACGTACAGCTCGGTGAGCCGCCGTTCGGCGGCGTCGTGCTCGGCGGCGGCGGCCTGCCGGTCCTGGTGGCGGGCGGCGGTCTCGGCGACCACTTCGGCGTGCGCCTGCACCCGGTCGCGGTGCGTCTGGTCGCGGGCGGCGACCGCCTCCTGGTGCCGCTGGCCGCGTTCGCTGATCCACTGTCGACGGGCGGCGAACAGCAGCGCCACCCCGCCGCCGGTGCCGGCGACCACGGTGAGGCCGGTGCGGATGGCGTCGACGCGCAGCGTGGCCCGGGTGTCCGGTTGGCCGGCCCGGTCGGCCTCGGCGAGCAGCCAGTCCAGCACCAGCCAGCCGAGCAGCACGGCCAGCAACAGCCCGAGCAGCGCCGACCACCAGGGCATCACCCGCAGCGGCTTCTCCGGTGGCGGTGGTGGGGTGGACACGGCGCCCAGCATGCCATCGCGGCCCCGGTCGGTGGGGGGCGCCGGCCCTGTCCCGAATGCCGGTTCGTGCGCCAGGTGGAACAACTGGTTACCGGCGCGTAACTTTTCATTGACGTGTGTGAAATCAGACACGCATCATCGTTCCCACGATCGATCGGACCCCACCCGCCCCGCCCGGTTCCCGCCGGGTGCCCCTCCCATCGGAGGTGCAGCCCATGCTGCTCCGAACGATCCTGGCCGCCACCGTCACCGCCACCGCGCTGCTCGTCCCGGCCACCGCCGCCCACGCCGCCGCGTCACCCGCCGCGCCGAGCCCGGCCACCGAAGCCGCCGCCGCTCCAGCCAGCACGGTCACCGCCGCCGAGCGGGCCGCCGCCGCGGCGGCCGACCCGGTGATCGTGGTCGGCGGCCTGATCGGCGTCTCCATCGCGTACGAGCCGATCGCCGCCCGGCTGCGCGCCGACGGCTACCGGGTCTCCATCTACCAACTGCCGAACCTCGGCTTCGGCGACATCCGCGAGTCCGCCCGGGCCCTGTCGTCCTACGTGGACCAGGTCCGCGCCGCCACCGGCGCGAGCCGGGTGGACCTGGTCACCCACTCCGAGGGCGGGCTGGTGAGCCGCTGGTACGTGAAGTTCCTCGGCGGCGCCGCCGCGGTCGACCAGTACGTCAGCCTCGGCAGTCCGCAGTACGGCACGTACGTCGCCAACATCCTCGCCGTCGTCGGGCTGGGCAGTTGCGCCGGCATCGTGGCCTGCCAGCAGATGACCATCGGGTCGAGCTTCCTGGCCGACCTGAACGCCGGCGACGACACCCCGGGACCGGTCCGCTGGACCACGCTGCGCACCTGGCAGGACGAGCTGGTGCGTCCGGTCGACAACGCGGTGCTCGCCGATGGCGCGACGAACGTGCTGGTGCAGGCGTGGTGCCCGCTGCGGGTGGTCGGCCACCTCGGTCTGGTGCTCGACGGCACCACCTACACGGCGGTGCGGCAGGCGTTGGCCGGCGTCGCGATCCGGCCCAACTGTTTCGCGGTCTGAGCCGGCCCGGGCCCGCCCCCCGGGTGGGCCCGGCCCGACCGCGCTCACTCCCGGATCAGGTCGGCGGCCCGCCAGGCCAGCGCCGTCACCGGCGCGCTGGTCCAGCCCGCCACCATCGCCGGCAGCACCGACGCGTCCACCACCCGCAGCCCGTCGACGCCGCGTACCCGCAGCTCGGGGTCGACCACGTGAGCGTCGTCCGCGCCCATGGCGCAGGTGCCGACCGCGTGATAGCCGCAGTACCCGTGCGCCACCGCCGCCTCGACGATCTCCTCGTCGGTCCGCGTCGTCAGGCCGGGCACGGTCTCGACCTGGAGCCGCTTGGCGATCGGCCCGGTGGCGAAGAACTCCCGCATCCGGCGGAACAGGTCCACCGCCGTCCGCCGGTCCGGTTCGGTGGTCAGGTAGTTCGCCACGATCGCCGGCGGGACACGCGGATCGGCGTCGGTGACGGTGAGGCTGCCCTCGCTGTCCGGCCGGGTCACCGTGCCCAGGCACATCACGCCCGGCTCCCGCTCCAGCTCCAGCGCCCGGCCGGGGCGGGGCGGTGCGGCCGAGAACGGCGCCATCAGCAGGTGGCCGTCCGGCCGGTCCAGATCGGGCCGGGACTTCACGTGCGCCGCGACGTCGAGCACCGGCAGCGCCAGCGGCCCGCCCCGGGTGAGCAGCCAGCGCAGCGTGGCGCCGGCCTGCCCGAGCGGGCTCGCGAGCCGGGCGTTGTAGCCGCCCGGCTCGGCGAGCCGGTACTGCAACGCGATCGACCGGTGCTCCCGCAGGCCGGCGCCCACCCGGGGACGGTCGAGCAGCACCGGCACGCCCGCGGCGCGCAACGTGTCGGCCGGCCCGATGCCGGAGACCTGCAACAGCGCCGGGGTGGCCAGCGCGCCCGCGGCGAGGATCACCTCACCGGCCGCCCGGTGCTCGACCTCCCGACCCCGGTGCGCCACCCGTACGCCGACCGCCCGGCCGCCCTCGACCAGCACGCGCAGCACCACGGCGTCGACCACGACGGTCAGGTTGGGGCGGCGCCGCGCCGGGTGCAGGAACGCGTCGGCGGCGCTGACCCGACGGCCACCGTGGATGGTCGCGGTCGGGTAGCCGATCCGCTCGTCGTCGTCGGCGTCGAGATCGTCCACCCGACGCCAGCCCAGCTCGACGCCGGTCGCCACCATCTCCTCGGCGAGCGGGTCGGTACCGGTGGCGACGGAGAGCCGCACCGGCCCACCGACGCCCCGGTGCGGCGCCGGCCCCAGCGGATGGTCCTCCAGCCGCTGGAACACCTGCCGCATCGTCGACCAGCCCCAGCCCAGCGGCGCCAGCGTGTCCCAGTCCCGGGCCGCGCCGCGGCTCCAGATCATGCCGTTGACCGACGTCGAGCCGCCGATCATCCGGCCGCGCTGCCACGTCTCCCGCCGGCCCGGCCCGGTGGCCGCCGGATAGTGCCAGGCGGTACGCGGGTCGTCCATCAGCCGGGAGAACGCCTTCGGCACCCGCACGAACGGGCTACGGTCCCAGCCACCCGCCTCGACCAGCAGCACCCGGGTGCCCGGGTCCTCGGTCAGCCGGTCGGCCAGCACGCACCCGGCCGCGCCGGCGCCGACCACGACGTAATCGAATTCCACCACTGAGCGGACCCCCATCGCGAGAATCCTTCTGACAGTAGTTTCTCGATCACCGTTGGCAAGTGTCGGGTTTCAGGCCGCCTTCGCCAGCGCCTCGTACTCGTCGTCGGTCAGCTCCACCTCGGCCGCCGCGATGTTCTCCTCCAGGTGCGCCACCGACGACGTACCCGGGATCGGCAGCATCACCGGCGACCGGCGCAACAGCCACGCCAGGGCGAGCTGCGCGGGGCTGGCGCCGTGCCCGGTCGAGATCGCGTCCAGCGGACCGCCCGGCCGGGCCAGGTTGCCGGTGGCGATCGGGAACCAGGGGATGAACGCCAGGTCGTTGCGCTCGCAGTGGGTCAGCACGTCCTCGGCGCTGCGGTCGGCCAGGTTGTAGAGGTTCTGCACGGACACGACCGGGGTGATCGCCCGCGCCGCCTCGATCTGGTCCACCGTCACCTCGGAGAGCCCGATGTGCCGGATCTTGCCCTCCTGCTTGAGCAGCGCCAGCTCACCGAGCTGGTCCTCCAGCGGCACCTGCGCGTCGATCCGGTGCAGCTGGTAGAGCGGGATCGACTCCAGGCCCAGGTGGCGCAGGCTCAGCTCGCACTGCTGGCGCAGGTACTCCGGGCGCCCCACCGGCCGCCAGTCGCCCGGGCCGGACCGGGTCAGCCCGGCCTTGGTGGCGATCACCAGGTCGTCGGCGTACGGGTGCAGCGCCTCCCGGATCAGCAGCTCGCTCACGAACGGCCCGTACGAGTCGGCGGTGTCGATGAACGTGACCCCCAGCTCGTACGCGCGGCGCAGCACCCGCACCGCCTCCGCCGGGTCCTTCGGGTCGCCCCAGACGCCCGGGCCGGTGAGCTGCATCGCCCCGTAGCCGAGACGGTCGACCCGCAGGTCACCGCCGATCCGGTAGCTGCCCGACGCCTTGGCGGGCTGGTTGCTGGTGGTCATCATGGTCCTCCTGAGGTGGGTGGTCCGCCGACCCGAGGATCATTCCCCGAACCGGGCCGCCGAAGCCTGCTCAGCCGAGGTGCCGCAGCACCACCAGCGCCTGGTCGTCCTCCGAGCCGGCCAGGTCGCGCAGGAGCGCGTCGGCGATCGCCTCGACCGGCTCGTCCCGCACCGCGACCAACGACCGGTGCAGCGCCGCGATGCCCTCGTCGTACGGCTGGCCGCGCCGCTCCACCAGCCCGTCGGTGTACGCGACCAGCACGTCCCCGGGGCGGAACGCGACGGTGGTGACGGTCATCGGCCGGTCGACCATGCCCAGCGGCATCGCGTTGGCGGTCTGCACGGTGCGCGGCGGCTGCCCGGCCGGCAGCACCACCGGATGCGGGTGCCCGGCCCGGGCCACGTGCGCCACGCGGTCCGCCGGATCGACCACCACGACCAGACAGGTGCCCAGGAACCCGACGCCGAGCAACTCGGTGAGCCGGAGGAACACCTCCTCCAGCGGCACGCCCAACCGGATCAGCGTGTTCAGCACGGTGCGTAGCTGGGCCATGTCGGCGGCGGCCTCGACCTGGTGCCCGACCACGTCGCCGACCACCACGGCCAGCCGGTCGCCGTCCTGGCGGACCAGGTCGTACCAGTCGCCGCCCAGGTGCAGGCCGCTCATCGCCGGCCGGTAGCGGGTGGCGATCTCCAGGTTCTTCGGGACGGCCAGCTCCGAACTGCGCAGCCGGCCGGCCAGCCGGGTCACCAGGTTGTGCTCGGCGGCGGCCAACCGGACCCGCTCCAGCGTCTGCTCGCACAGGTCGGCGACAGTGTCCAGCAGCGCCAGGTCGCTGTCCCGCAGCGGGCGCTCCCGTCGCCAGCCGAAGCCCAGCGCGGCGATCGGGCGGCGCTCGGCGCCGAACAGCGGCAGCGCCACGGTGGTCACCATGCCGTGCCGGCCGACCGGGTCGGGCAGGCCGGGGAACCGGGTGGCGAAGTCGGCGCGGTCGCGCAGCACGATGCGTTCCCCGTGGTGCAGCGCGCGGACGATCGGGCGCGGGTCGTCGACGGTCAGGTCGCGGAACGTGGCGGCCAGCTCGCCCGGCACGTCGTCGTGGTACCAGAGCCGGACCCGGCGGCCCTCGTCCCGCATGGCCAGGCCGGGCAGCTCCGCGCCGAACGCGGTGGTGGCGGCGTCCAGGATCACCTCGATCGCCTCGGCGGTGGACCGGGTCATGCTCAACCGGGCCGCGAACCCGGCCATCGCCTGCGCCGACCCGGTCAGCTCGGCCCGTTGCAGCGCCTGACTGCACAGCGCGGCCACCGCGTCGAGGAGACTGTGCAGCGCCTCGTCGTCGGCGACCGGGTCGGCCCAGCGCACCTCCAGCACGCCGAGCGCGCCACCGTCGCCGTCCCGCAGCGGCAGGCAGACCCCGGTGGCCCGGCCGTCGCCCAGCGGCAGCGCCGCGTTGTCGCGTACCGCCCGGGCCAGCGGGACGTCGGCGTCGACCGGCAGCCGCTCGGGCGACGCGCCGGCGCCGGCCACGTCGAGCACGGTACGGCCGGGCAGGGCGATCGCCACCCGCAGCGTGGTGGCGTCCACCACGGCCGGGGCCACCGTGGTCACCACCTCGACGATGGCGTCCCGGCCCCGGGCCGAGCTGAGCGCGCCGGCCAGCCGGGCGAGCGCCTCGGCCCGCCGCAGCGCCTGCTCCGACCGGACGCGGAACAGCCGCAGCTCGGCGCGGGCGGCCGCCAGTTCGGCGCGGGCGGCGTCGAGTCCGGTGGGGTCGGCGTCCGGTTCGGCGGGGTCGGCGGAGCGCGGGGCGGCGCACTCGGTGCCGACGGTGAGGGCGCCCGCCGGCCGGCCCGACTCGTCCGTCACCGGCGTGTGGACGAAGGTGAACCAGCGGTCCGCCCCGCCGTCGTGCGCGTGCCGCACCGGCACGTCCCGGCTCTCGGCCGCGCCCTCGCCGGCGCGCACGCCGGCGAGCAGGAGAGCGAGCGCGTCCGCGTCGCCCGGCCACACCTCGTCGACCGGGCCGCCGGGCGCGGCGCCCGGACCGAGCAACCGCCGGTACGCGTCGTTGGGCAGCGGAGTGTCGCCCCACCAGAGCACGGCCGGGCCGGGAAGGTGCAGGCAGAGTGCCAGCGCGGTGCGCAGGCTCTGCGGCCACCCGGCGATCGGGCCGAGCGGGGTCCCTGTCCAGTCACGCTCCGTGATCACCCTGCCCGCGTCCCCGCCGGCGGTGTCGAGGACGTCCGGCCACCGGGCGTCGTCGGGTCCGGTGCTGCTCACCCGGGACCTCCGCTCGGGCATGGACGTCGGCAGTACCCGAAACGTACCAGCGGCCCGCCCTGGCGGCGATCGTCACGCCGTCCGGTCGGGAGCCCGTCCACGGGCGAGCGCGTCCACCGCGGCGAGATCCCCGGCCGGCGCGTCCGCCAGCGCCAGGTCGTGGAGGAACCGCACCCACACCGGCTCGATGCCCGGCGCGTCGGCGAACAGTTCCGCGGTGACGTGTCCGCTCGCGTACGCCACCGTGCGCCGGACGAGGTCCTGTACCTCGTCCGGGGTGTGCCACCGGACCTCGCGGGCCGCCGCCGGATCCGGCCGGACGGTTCCGGCGACCACCGCCCGGTAGAGGAACCAGTGGTGGCCCGTGCCCCGCGGGCCGGCCGGTCGGCGGCAGGCGTTGGGCCGCCAACCCTCCGCCACGAGGTCCAGCGTCCGGACGGTCAGGCCCACCTCCTCGGCGACCTCCTGGCGGGCCGCGTCGGCCGGGGTGCCGTGGTCGTCCACGTGACCGGCGACCGGGGCCACTCCCGCCGGCGGGGTGGCCCGGCGCAGCAGCAACAGCCGCCCGGCCGGATCGGCGATGAGCACGCCGACGCTCGTGTTGTCGCAGCGGCGCGGTGGGCCGGCGACCGGCGGCGGGTCACCCCGGTGATTCGTCATCTCTTATCCGATCTACTGTCGCAAGTCAATGCTTGCGCGCGATTCAATTCCGTATACGCTGGCACCGGCTTTATGATAATTGCATCCCGAGTGCCTCCCGCGGTGGTGACGGCACTGTTGAATTCGCACCCCTATATCCGACCCTTATCGCGTGCGTCGCGACCCCTATTTTCGTACGCGGCAACCCCTGAAGGAGTGGGAGTATGAGCGGTCCGTCGGTCGCGGAGCCCGCCGCGAAAACGGTGCCGGACGATTCCGGCACGGCCGGTCCGGAAGGTCCCCACCGTTTCCGCGACACCGCGAAGATGATGCGTTTGTCGCAGGGCAACTGGCGCGAGGCGGAGAGCGGGGGTCTGATCAACCTGCACCTCGACTGCCGGCCCGACGGCACCCTGCACGACCCGGAGACGGGCCGCTCGTTCCGCAACCTCAGCTCCTACTCCTACCTGGGGCTGAACACGCACCCCGCGGTGGTGCAGGGGGCGATCGACGCCCTGACCGCACAGGGGTGCGTCGGCCTGGGCATCACGCCCACCCGGATGCGTCCCTCGGTGCTGCGGCAGGCCCAGGACCAGCTCTCCGAGATCTGGCGGGCGCAGTGCCTGCTGGCGCTCTCGTGCAGCGTGGCGACCGCCGGACTGCTCCCGTTGGTGTCCTCGGGGCATCTCGTCGACGGCCGCCCCCGGGTCACCGTGTTCGACAAGCGCAGCCACTTCTGCATGGACTACGTGAAGCCGATCTGCGCCGACGAGGCGCCCGTGCTGGTGGCCCCGCACAACGACCTCGACTTCGTCGAGGACGCGTGCAAGAAGTACGGACGGGTGGCCTACGTCGCCGACGGCGCCTATTCCATGGGCGGCCTGGCGGATCTCGACGGCCTGTTGCAGCTCCAGGACCGGTACGGCCTCTTTCTGTGGATGGACGATTCGCACGCCATTTCCGTCATGGGTGACCGGGGAGAGGGCTACATCCGATCGGCGGTGGACCGGCTCAACGACCTGACCCTCATCACCGGATCGCTGGAGAAGGGCTTCGGGTGTTCCGGTGGCGTGGTGATGCTTCCCGACTCCGTCGACCCCGCCCTGGTCAACACGTTCGCCGGGCCGATGTGTTGGTCGCAGTCCCCGAGCGTCGCCAACATGGGCAGCGTCCTGGCCGCCGCCCGGCTGCACGCCGGCCCGGAGCTGAACGTCCTGCAGACCCGGCTGCGCGCCAACCTCGACTACTTCGACTCACGGGTGCCCAGCGAGTCCGCCGGCAGCATCCTGCCGGTGCGGGCGCTCCCGGTGGGCGACCGCGACCTGGCCGTGGACCTGTCCCGCCGGCTGCTGGCCGAGGGCTTCTACTGCGCGCCGGTCTACTTCCCGGTGACCTCCCGGGGCCGCGAGGGACTACGCGTCATGATGCGGGCCAACCTCGGCGAGGACGACCTGCGCCGCTTCGTCGACCTGCTCGTCGACTGGGTGGTGCCCCACCTGGTGGGGGCGGACGGCGCGGTGGCCGCCGGGGACCCGAGATGACCCTTGTCGAGGGCGTGCCCCGCAGCCGGTCCCGCGGGATCTGTCGCTGCCTGCTCGTCACGCCGGCCACCCGGATGGAACGGTTCCTCGGCAGCGCGGCGGGAGCCGCCGACATCAACCTGCTCGACCTGGAGGACTCCGTGCCGGCGGAGGCCAAGCACGGCGCGCGGCAGGCGGTGGCCCTGCTCGACCCGGCGGAGGTGCCGGACGGATACAGCCTGCGGGTCAACCCGGTCCGATCCCCCGAGGGCGTGCGCGACCTGCACATGGTGCTCGACGCCCGGACCGCCCCGGACATGATCGTGCTGCCGAAGGTGGAGTCGCCGCACGACGTCGAACTCGTCGACGAGGTCCTGGCCGGCGCGGGGATCGACACCGTGCTGTGGGCGATCCTGGAGACCGCGGCCGGGCTGGAGAACGCGATGGCCGTCGCCCGGTCCCGTCCCCGCCTCGTGGCGTTGACCTTCGGCGCGGCCGACTTCTGCGCCGACACCGGCACCGCCATGGAGTGGGAGCCCCTGTTGATGGCCCGGTCCCGGGTCGCGCTGGCCGCACGCTCGGCGGGGATCGAGGCGGTGGACGGGCCGACCTTCGACCTCGACGACGCCGCCGCGCTCGAGTCCGACGCCCGTCGCGCCGCCGGCCTCGGCTACACCGGCAAGGTGGCCGTGCACCCCGGCCAGGTCGACGCCATCAACGAGGTGTTCACGCCCAGCGCGGCCGACGTCCACCGGGCGGACCGGATCGTGGGGGAGTTCCGCCGTACCGGCGCGAGCATCATCACCATGGACGGCCGGATGCTCGGGCCGCCCTTCCTACGGCAGGCCGAGAGCACGCTCGCGCGGGCGGGGCGGTCGCGGTGAGGCCGCCGCGCGCCTTCACCGAGGTCTCGCCGGGGCGGTACCGCGAGTCCCGGGGCCTCTACTACGACGAGTTCGACGTCGGTGACGTCATCGAGCACCGACCCGGCCGGACCGTCACCGACGCCGACAACATCTGGATGTCGCTGCTCAGCCTCAACGCCCACCCCCTGCACATCGACGCCGCCTACGCCGAGCAGACCGAGTTCGGCCGTCCCGTCGTGTCGAGCCTGGTGACGCTCGCCATCGTCGGCGGGATGAGCACCAACGGCACCAGCGCGCGGGCGGTGGCCAACCTCGGCTGGGAGGAGATCCGCCTGACCACGCCGGTCTTCGTCGGCGACACCCTCACCGCCGAGTCCGAGGTGGTGGCCAAGCGCCTCTCCCGGTCCCGCCCCGGCGCCGGTGTCGTGACGTTCCGGACCCGCGGGCTCAAGTCCGACGGCACCCCGGTCATGACCTTCACCCGTAGCGCGCTGATCCCGTGCGCCGACGGGAGCGGCGCGGCGTGAGCGAAGAGACCGGTCTCGTCCCGCTGGTGCTCGACCGCGACGCGGTCACCGCCGCGGCCGACCTGCCCGCGCTGGTCGAGGAGCTGCGCCAGGGGTACGCCGAGGGTCGGCGCGCCGCCGCGCGTACGCCACTGCGGACCACGGTGACCACCGCGGACCCGCCGGCGATGTTCGGCGTCATGCCCTCGGTCAGTGCCCGGGACGGTCTCTTCGTCACGAAGCTGGCCGCGCTGGTGCCGGACCGGCCGGCGGGGGAGCCCGCGATCCACGCGCTCTCGGTGGTGATGTCGACCCGGACCGGGCGACCGCTGGCGGTGCTGGACGGTGCGGCCGTGACCGACCTGCGGTGCGCCGCGGTCACCGCGCTGGTGACCGACGTCTGCACCCCCTCCCGGCCGCTGCACGTCGGCCTGATCGGCAGCGGGGTGCTGGCCCGGCAGCAACTGCGGGGGACGATCGCGGTACGGCCGATCGCGTCGGTCCGGGTCGCCAGCCGCCGCGTGGAGAACGCCGAGGCGTTCGCCAGGTGGGCGGTCGGCCTGGTCGGCCCGGAGTGCCCGGTCGAGGTCGCCGAGGGGCCGGACGACGTGCTCGTCGGGCGCGACGTGATCTGCACCGCGACCGGCTCGGCCGAGCCGCTGGTCAACCGGCTGCCGGCCGGGCCGGTGCACGTCAACTGCATGGGCGCGCACGCGGCGGACCGCCGGGAGATCGCCGCCGACCTGCTGCGGGAGCACCTGGTCCTGGTGGAGGATCTCGACCTGGCCCTGGCCGAGGCGGGCCCGGCGCACCGGGACGCGATGGATCTCGGCACGCTGCTCGCCGACGTCCCGGGCGACCTGGCGTCCCGCACCACCGTCTTCAGCTCGACCGGCGACCCGTGGGCCGACCTGGTGACCGCCGGGCACGTGCTGCGCCTCGCCCGCGACCGCGTGGCGGTCGGCTGATGCGCGTCCTGGTGACCGGCGCCGGGGGCCGGCTGGGTGGGGCCTGCGTCGCGGCCCTGGCCGACGCCGGACACGACGTCCGCGCCCTGAAGCACCGGCGTCCGGTGGCGCCGGTCCCGGGCCGGCGGATCGAGGTGCGGCAGGGCACGCCGGTGGATCCGGCGACGGCGGCGGACCTCACCCGGGACGTCGACGCGGTCGTGCACTGCGCCTTCCGGTTCGCCCCGCACCCGCCGGCCGACTACCGGCGGGACAACCTGGACGCCGCGCTGCGGCTGATGGAGCACGGACGCGCGAACGGGGTCCGGACCTTCGTGCAGGTGTCCAGCGTGATGGTGTACGGGCTGGACCCGGGCGTCGGCACGGATCCGGTGCCCGAGACGCGGTCACCGGCCGACGCCGCCGAGGTGCTGGACCCGTATCCGGCGATGAAGATCGAACTGGAGCGCCGGCTGCGCGAGTCGTCGGAGCGGCTCGGCGTGAACCTGGTGGTGGTGCGCCCGGGGATCCTCTTCGACGACCGCACCCCGCCGGTCGTCCGTACCGTCGGCCGGGTCGGTCTGCTGGTCGGCGCCGGCCGCAACCACCTGCCGTTCGTCCACACGGCGGACGTCGCCGACCTGGTCCGGCGGGCGGTGGAGGACGGTCGCCCGGCGGTGTACCACGCCGCGCCGGTCCGACCGGCGCCGGCGCTGCCGTTCGCCCGCGCCTGGTGCCGCCGGCACGCGCCCGGCCTGCGGGTGCTGCCCGTGCCGAGGTCGGCCTACGCGGCGCTGGGCCTGCTGACCTGGTCCGCCGCCCGGGCCCGGGGCCGGCCCGCCCGGTGGCCCAACCTCCGCTACGGGGTCCGCCGCGCCACCCGCGACCTGCGGTACGACGTGACCCGCGCCCGCGCGCTCGGCTGGGTCGACACGCACACCCGGACCGTCCAGGAAGGAACCGACCGATGACCGGCACCTGGCCGTTGAGCGAACCGACCCCGGTCACCGACCGCCTGGACGAGGCGTTCCGGCACGTCGACTTCGCCGGCTGCCAGGTGTTCGTCCTGCTGGGGCACCCACGTTCGGACATCGGCAAGGGTCAACTGGTGGCGCGGCTGGCCGCGATCGCCCCCGGCCCGGCGACGGTGGTCAAGTTCGACGGCATCCTCAACACCAACGAGCGCGGCAACCATCCCTCGCCGAACGACGACCTGGCCACCTACCGGCGGTTCCTGCCGGGCATCGTGATGGGCTGGCCGAACCAGATCCTCGGCGGCGACGTCCTGCTCTCGTTCCTGCGCGAGTTCGGCGGCACCGACTGGGAACATCTCAGCTTCGTGCCGCACCTGAGCCGGTTCTTCCTGCTCACCCTGCACCGGGCCTGGGTCGACGCGGGTCGTCCGGACCACCTGTTCGTGGAGCTCGGTGGCACGGTCTTCGACCAGGAGCTGACCACGTACGTGCTGCCGGCGCTGTCCATGCTGGGCACGCCGACCAACGCCCGGGTGACCACCGCGCTCCTCTCCGAGCTGCCGGGCGGGTTCGTGGAGCCGAAGACGCGGTCGCTCCAGGACTGCCTGACCGGCAGCCTCCGCTTCGGCCTCCTCTACGACGTGCTCTTCCTGCGCGTGCCGGAGCGGGATCCCGGCGACGACGAGCTGGCCGCCCTGGAGGCGGCCGTCTCGGCGAAGCTGCGGCGGCACCTGGTCCACCGGCCCACGCCGCCCCGGCTGGTGGTCGTCCCGACCTTCGAGGGGCCGGCCCTGGACGGGTATCTCGACTACCTGCACCGCCGGCGACACCTCGTCGCCGACCTCGACCGGCCGGCGGCCGGCGTGACCATCACCGGCGGGTCGGGGCGCCGGTCGGAGGAGACGAGAGAGGGAACGGTCCCATGTGCGGGATAGCTGCCGCCTTCCCCGCCGACCGGGCCGCCGTGGAGGCGGCCCTGGCCGGCATGCGCCACCGCGGCCCGGACGCGACGGCGGTGCTCGACGACCCGCGGTTCACCCTCGGGGTGGTCCGGCTCGCCATCACCGACGTGGCGCACGGGGACCAGCCGCTGCGCTCGCCCGGCGGGCGGGCCTGGGTGGCGTTCAACGGCGCCGTCTACAACCATCGCCGGGTCCTCGACGAGCTGGGCGTGCGCCCGCCGTCGGGCAACGACGGCCACGTCGTCGGCGTCCTCTACGAGAAGTACGGGCTGCGCTTCGCCGACTACCTGGAGGGCATGTACGCGGTCTGCCTCTACGACGTGGAGCAGGACGTCCTGGTGGTGGCGGTGGACGGCATCGGGATCAAGCCGCTGTACGTGGCGCGCGGGGGCGGGTCCACGTTCGTCAGCAGCACCCCGGAGACCATTCCGGCCGAGCTGCGACCGTTCGCCTGCCGGGTGGCCCCGGGGACCGTGTGGTCGTCGCGCGGGGAGGTCGTCGCGATCGAGCCCCGCCCGCGCGAGGGGACGCTGCGGGACCTGGTGGTGACCGCCGTACGGGATCAGATCCCGACCGAGGTGCGGTGGGGCTGCATGCTCAGCGGCGGCCTGGACAGCTCGCTGCTGACCGCGATCGCCGCCCGGGAGGCCGGCCGGGTCAGCACCTTCACCGCCGGCATCGAGGGCAGCCCCGACCTCGACGCGGCGCGGGAGGTGGCCGAATACCTGGGCGCCGACCACCATGAGGTGATCTTCGACGAGACGGAGATCCCCGACCTGCTCGACGCCGTCGTCACGCACACGGTCAGCCCGGACGTCTTCACCGTGCTCGGCGGCGTCGGCACCTGGCTCACCGCCCGCCTCGCCCACGCCGCCGGGGTCAAGGTGCTGCTCTCCGGCGAGGGCGCGGACGAGCTGTTCGGCGGCTACGGCTTCTACGCCGACCTGCCACCGGCCATGGTCGAGCCGTGGATGCGGTTCGAGCAGCAGGACCTGGGCGCGCGGGAGTGCCTGCGGCTGGACCGCTGCGCCATGGCGCACCACGTCGAGGCGCGGGTGCCGTACCTCGACTCGGCGGTGATCGCCCACGCGCGGGCCCTGCCGCCGGCCCGCAAGATCGACCGTTCGGTGCGGCCGGTGCGGCAGAAGGTCGCGCTCCGGGAGGTCGCGGAGGAGTTCCTCCCGTCCCACCTGGCGCACCGGGTCAAGATGCCGTTCCCCGACGGCGCCGGGTACCTGCACGCCGTCGGGCGCTTCGCGGCCGGCCGGATCACCGGCGCGGACCTGGCCGAGCTGTTCGAGCAGCCGGAGGCCGCCGCCTTCCTCCAGGCCGCGCCGGAGATGCAGGGGTACGGCCTGCGCACCGCCGCCTACCTGTGGCAGCGGTGGAGTGAGCGCTTCGGAGACCTGAGCGCCGACTACCGGGGTCTGGTCCGGCGGGGACTGCTCCGGCGCACCCTTCGCCACGGCGCCTACACCCGGGCGGACTTCCTCGCGGCGCTCGGGTCGTCCGGTCCGGCGGTCGATTGAACACCTACAATTCCCGGTACGAAAGGGACGGACGGCGCGCCCAGGCCGTCGGTGACGAGAGAGGCTTGCCGTTTCATGCACGCTGCGCAGGACAGCTCGCTGATGGACCCACCGGCCGCGGCGGGTCCGGACGATCCGGCCGACGGCGGGCCGGACAACGCCTCCCTCGCGGCCGCCCGTAAGCGGTCGCTGGCGATCGAGCAGGAGTTGCGCGAGGACCCGTCCCGATTCCGGGTGCTGACCGGCGACCGGCCCACCGGCCGGCTGCACGTCGGTCACCTCTTCGGCTCGCTCGAGAACCGGGTGCGGTTGCAGGACGCGGGGGTGGAGACGTTCGTCATCATCGCCGACTACCAGGTCATCACCGACCGGGACGCGGTCGGCCCGGTGGGGGAGCGGGTCCTGTCGCTGGTCACCGACTACCTGGCGGTGGGGCTCGACCCGCGTCGCTGCACCATCTTCACCCACTCCGCCGTGCCGGCGCTCAACCAGTTGATGCTGCCGTTCCTCGCCCTGGTCACCGACGCCGAGCTGCGCCGCAACCCCACGGTGAAGGCGGAGCTCGCGGCGACGAACGGCCGGCCCATGTCCGGGCTGATGCTGACCTACCCGGTGCACCAGGCCGCCGACATCCTGTTCTGCAAGGCCAACCTGGTGCCGGTGGGCAAGGACCAGTTGCCGCACGTCGAGCAGACCCGGGTGGTGGCCCGCCGGTTCGACGAGATCTACGGCCGGGCCGACAAGCGGCACGCCGTGTTCCCCCGCCCGGACGCCCTGCTCTCCGAGGCGGTGAGCATCCTCGGCGTGGACGGGCAGAAGATGAGCAAGTCCCGGGGCAACGCGATCGAACTGGCGATGAGCGCCGACGTCACGGCCAAGCTGATCCGCCGGGCCGTCACGGACAGCGAGCGGACGATCACCTGGGAGCCGCAACGTCGTCCCGAGGTGGCCAACCTGCTGTTGCTCGCCGCGCTCAGCAGCGGCCGGTCGCCGGAGGCCATCGCCGACGAACTGGCCGGCGCCGGTGCCGCGGGGCTGAAGGCCGTGGTCACCGAGGCGGTCAACGAACGGCTCGCCCCGATCCGCAGCCGGCGCGCGGAGCTGGCCGCCGACGAGGGTTACCTGCGGTCGATCCTGGCCGAGGGCAACCGTCGGGCGAACGAGGTCGGCGACGCCACGCTGGCCGAGGTCCGCGACGCCATGGGGATGGTCTACTGAGCCCTCGGGGAGGGGACCCGGTGCACGCTTCGACCGGATCGATCGCGTTCGTCAGCATGGGCCACTACCCGTCCGGCTTCCGGGTGGGGGGCATCTCCAACGTCATGGCCGGTTGGGCACAGGCGCTCAACGGGCGCTACGACGTGCACGTCGTCGCCGTCTACGACACGGTGCCCGACGACCTCGACGAGGCGTTCGCCGCGCACGCGCACCGGTTGGCCGGGGTCCGCAAGCACGCGGTGGGCAGCCCGGCGGAGGCCGCCGAGGTGGTGGCCGGGATGGATCTCGTCTCGCTGCACCAGGAGGCGCACTGGCTGCCGTACCTCCCCCAGGCCGGCCTGATGATGCACAACCCGCCGTGCTTCACGCCCGGCCGGGTGTGGCCGCCCGCCGCCGGCCCCGAGGCGCTGCGCGCGGCCATCGCCGGTGCGCCGTCGCGGCAGGCCTGCTCGCGGTGGCTGGCCGGGCTGATCGAGGCCGAGGTCGCCGCCGGGGTGGACGTCGTCACCCCGTTCGTGGCGGCGGAGTTCGTCGGGCAGCCCCGCGTCGAGAAGGGACGGCACGTGGTGTGGGCGGGACGACTGGTGGCGAACAAGGGCCTGGCCGACGCGGCGACGGTCGCCTGTCGTCTCGGGGTGGAGCTGCGGGTCACCGACGTCACCCCCGGCGTGCTCGACCCGGAGACCGCCGGGTTCCGGGACCGGCTGCGTCGGCTGCCCGGCGTCCGACTGGTCCCGCCGCCGTCGTCCCCCGCCGAGGTGGCCGGCCTGTTCGCGGCGGCCTCGGCGGTGGTCCTGCCGTCGGTCGGCGAGCCGTTCGGCATGGTCTCCATCGAGGCGCAGGCCAGCGGCACGCGGACGGTCGTGTACGCCGACGCGGGCCTGCCGGAGACCGTCGGGCCGGCGGCCGTCGCGGTGCCCGTGGGTGACCTCGACGCGCTGACCGGAGCGGTGCGGGACGCGTTGGACGCGCCGGAGGTGCCGGCGGGCAGCCGGGCCTGGGTCGCCGAGCGGTTCAGCCTCGACCGCTCACTCCGGGCGCTGCTGCGCAGCCTCGGTGGTGGTCCCGACCCGGTCGGCGCCGGTGCCCCGGTGCCCGCCCGGACGCCCGGGACGATCGGATGAGCGGCCCGGGCGGTACGCCGCTGCGACTCGGGCTGTACGCGCTGCCGTTCGGGTACGGGCCGGCGAGCAAGGCCGTCGCCGTCGCCCAGGCGGTCCACCGGCGGCTCGGCGACGGGGTGCGCTGGACGTTCGTGTCCAGCGGCCTCGGACTGGAGCTGCTCCGGCGCACCGGGCTGCCGGCCCGGGTCGTGGACACCGGCAGCGTCCACGAGGCCGAGCAGGTCGGCGGTGAGCTGCGGCCGACCCTGGACGCGATGATCGTGGTGATGCACCGGCCGTTGGCCGCCCGCCTGGCCCCGGAGCTGCCGGTGTTCTGCGTCGACAGCCTGGCCTACATGTGGCGGCCGGACTCGTTCGCCGGTTTCCCCGGCATCCGGTCGGTGCGCCGCTACTGGGTGCAGGATCTCTTCGACTCCGTCGAGGTGATGGCCCGCACCGGGGTGCCGAACGTCCGGGCCGTCCCGCCGATCACCGACGTCGGGCCGGAGCCGGCCGACGCCGGGCCGGCGGACCGCGCCGGAGCGCCGTGGGTGGCCAGCCTCGGTGGCCTGCTCAACCCGTATCCGGGCAGCCAACACGTCTACCTCGCGCAGGTGCTGCGCCTGGTCGCCGACGCGTCGGCCGGCCCGCCGGTGGTGCTCACCAGCGCGGGCGCCATCGACCGGTTCGGTGACCTCTTCGCCGGGGTCGACGCCCGTTCGCTCAGCCACGACGCGGCGCTCGCGTTGTTCCGGCGGGCCGGCGCGGTCCTGGCACCCCCGGGGCTGACCACGATCCTGGAGCTGGCCCAGCTCGGCCGTCCGATGCTGCCGCTGCCACCGGAGAACTACTCGCAGGTGCTCAACCTGCGCCGGTTGCTGCGCCACCACGGCACGGAGCTGGGCCCCGCCTGGCGGGTGCTGGACGCCGCGTACCGCCCGATCGGTGCCGACCTCCCGGAAGGCGACGGGGTCCGGGCGGTGCACGACCTCAACGAGCGGGTGCTGCCCGATCCGGCCTTCGGCGCGGCGCTCGCCGAGGCGTGGCGGCACCCCGACCAGCGGGACCGGCCGCTCCCCGCGGCGCTGCGCGCCCCGGTCAGCGGCGCCGCGGTCATCGCGGCGGACCTGGCGGACTGCCTCCGGCGCTGACGCCGCCCACCGGCACCGGCACGGCGGGCGGCGGCGCGGGGGCGTCGGCCCGGTAGCGGCGGCGCACCCGGGCCAGCGCGATCGCCGCCAGGGCGGCCAGCGGCAGGAACACCAGCGGCCCGAGCGGGCTCACCAGCGGAGCGACCACGGTGCTGCCGAGCGCCACCGCGCCGGTGTTCGTCGCCATCGTGACCGCGGCCCCGGTCGCCTGGTCCGCGTCGCCGGCCTCGCCCATCACCAGCGAGGTCAGCGCGGCGTGCGCCAGCGGCAGCGACGCGCCGACCAGCGCCCCGCCGACGATCCAGGCCGGTACGCCCAGCGTGCTCGCGGTCGCCCAGGTGAGCAGGCCGGTGGCGAGCAGGCCGAGCCCGAGCTGGGCCAGCCGGCGGTCCGGTATCCGCCGCCGGGCGGCCACGGCCGCCGCGCCGGCGGCGGTGAGCGCCACCACCGAGACGGTCACCGAGAAGACCACGGCGGGCAGGTCGGCGGCCCGGATGAGGCGTGCGACGTAGAGCCGGGACGTGTCGCTGGCCAGCGCGTATCCGGCGGCGGCGAGCACGGCGGTGGAGCCGAACAGCCGCCAGGAGGGCCGGGCCGTCGGCGCGTCGGCCGGCCGGGGCGGCGGCGGCGGCCCGACGCCGGGCGTACGCGCCGCGGCCAGCATGATCACCGTGACGGCGAGGAAGGTGACGGCGTTGGCCACCGCCGCGACCGGCACCGGATGGGCGACGGTGGCGATCAGGAGGGCCGCCACGGGCGGCCCGGCGGTGCGGCCGAGCTGGAACTGGATGCTGTCCAGCAGCAACTGGCGGGTCCGGCTCGCGCTGCCCGGCCAGGCGCCGACCAGGGCCAGCCAGGACGGGCCGCCGAAGCCGACCGCGAACGGCGTGACCGAGCAGACGACCGCCACCAGCAGCGCGCGGCGGGTGGACAGGCCGTCGCCGGTGTCCCAGGCGGCCACGGCCACCGCCAGACAGCTCGCCGCCTCGACCGCGGACGACCACACCAGGGTACGGACGGGTCCGAGCCGGCGGGCCGCCCGTGCCCCCAGCAGCACACCGGGGATCGTGCCGAGCAGCGCGGAGATCTGCCACACGGCGAGCACCGCCGCCGGCAGGCGGTTGTCGCCCAGCGCCCAGGCGATGTTCACCCACTGGGCCGACGCCGCGGTGTTGGACAGCAGGGCGAAGCACCAGAAAACGGGGAAGGGCACCACCGGGCGAGCCTACCGGCCGGCGGGCCGGACATCGGTTCCCGTCGCTGCCGGATAGGGGTCGTGCGGGGTTGGCAATCCGGCCGCCGTGTCCGAAGCTGGCAGCGGCGCCACCGCCGGGCGCGCCCGGACGACGATGGGAACGCGGTGCACTTCGGACTCGGCTTCGACGAGGCGTACGTGCCGCACGCACGGGTCCTCATCGAGAGCATCCTGCGCGAGGGCGCGCTGGCGGCGCCCACCTTCTGGCTGGTCACCGATCACGATCTCGGGGCGGACCTGCGCGACGCGGTCCGCCGGCAGGTCGGCGACCGCGGCGAGGTGCGCTTCCGGCCGGTGGACCGGGTGGCGCACCTGCCGCTGTCCACCCGGGACAGCGCGCGACACATCTCCCAGGGCATGTACCTGCGGCTGTTCCTGCCCTGGCTGGTGCCGGTCGAGCTGGACCGGCTGGTCTACCTCGACTGCGACATGCTCTGCACGGGGTCGCTGGCCGGGCTCGCCGACGTCGCGCTCGGCGAGGCGGTGGTCGGTGCGGTGCGCGACGCGTACACCCGGCGGCTGGCCGACGGGGGCGCGCTCCCGGGGCTGCGGGGGGAGGCCACGCTGGACCCGCAGGCGCCCTACTTCAACTCCGGCATGTTGCTGATCGACCTCGCCCGGTGGCGCGACGCGGACGTCACCGGCCGCGCGCTCGACTACATCGAACGGCACGCGGACGCCGCGCGCTACCCCGACCAGGACGCGCTGAACCACGTCCTGTTCGGACGCTGGCTGCGGCTGTCGCACCGGTGGAACCACATGATGGGCTGGCGGCTGGAGCCGGTCTACGGCGGTGACCCGGCGCAGGCGTCCCTGGTGCACTGCGTCGGGCCGAAGAAGTTCTGGACCGACGAGTTCCCCGACTTCAGCGAGTTCGGCCGGCGCTACTGGAAGTACCGCGCGGAGCTGGACGGCTGAGGCGGCCCGGCTCAGGCGAGGAACGGCAGCCGCTCCGCCAGGACCGGATCCGCCGCCGGCAGGCCGCGGACGAACCGGTCCACCTCCTCCACCGCCTGGTCGCCGAGCCGGCGCAGCTCGCTGCCCTGCGCGCCGGCGACGTGCGGGGTGACGAGCACGTTCGGCAGGGCGCGCAGGGGATGGTCCAGCGGTAGCGGCTCAGGGTCGGTCACGTCCAGTACGGCGGAGAGCCGGCCCGTACGCAGGTGCCCGAGCAGCGCCTCCTGGTCCAGCAGCCCGGCCCGGGCGGTGTTGATCAGGGTGGCGCCGTCGGGCAGCAGCGACAGCCCGGCCGCGTCGATCATCCCGGCCGTCTCCGGGGTGAGCGGGGCGTGCAGGCTGACGATCGACGACTCGCGGAGCAGGTGCGCCAGCTCGACGGGCCGTACCCCGAGCCGCTCCGCGTCGTCCGGTTCCAGGAACGGGTCGTGGCAGAGCAGCCGGAAGCCGAGGTCCGACAGGCGGGCCGCCACCAGCCGGCCGACCCGGGACGCGCCGACCAGGCCCACCGTCCGGTCCGCGTTGCCCGTCGCCGGGTAGCCGGTGAGCAGGGCGCGGCGGTCCAGGCTGCGCCGGTAGCGGTCGGCGGCGGCGAGGACGTTCTTGCCGGCCAGCAGCACCATCGCCACCGTGTAGTCGGCGACCGGCACCGCGTTGGCCCGGGCCGAGGTGGTGACCCGGACGCCGCGCTCCCACACCGCCGGGTCGAGCAGTTCCTTGACCGAGCCGCCGGTGTGGACCACCGCCCGCAGGCGGGGCATGGCGGCCAGCTCCGCCACGCCGAGGCGTGGGCAGCCCCAGCCGGTCAGCAACAGCTCGGTGCGGCGCAGCGCCGCCGGGGTGGCGTCGGACCAGCCGGTCCAGGGGCCCGGGGGGAGGCTGACCAGCCGGTCCAGCCGGGCCCGGCTGGTGGGGGTGAAGAGCTGGTCGGGCAGGTCCGCGCGCATCAGCAGGGCGGCCGGGAGCATCCGCGTCCTCCTCAGTAGGCGAAGCTGACGCTGCGGGGCCGGGGCCGGGCCTTGTAGCGCGGCTGCTGCCCCTTCTTCCACAGCAGGCTGGCCAGCTCCACCGGGTGCACCGGGTCGCCGGCCGCCGCCGCCCGGTGGGCCAGTCGCTCACAGATCTCGACCGCCGCGGCCCGCAGTTCGACCTCGGCCGGGCTGCCGTGCGCCAACGGCCGGCCGGCCCGCAGCGAGTCGGCCAGCTCCGCGTCGATCTCCAGCAGCCCGTCCTCGATCAGCACGTGCGGGATGAGATTGTCCGCGAACGCGGTCAGCCGGCCGAGGTCGGCGAACCGTCGCGCGCCGCCGGGGTCGTGGCACAACGACAGGCCGTACGTCGCGAGCTGGGCCCGCTTGTGGAACGGCACGTCCAGGTCGCCGTGGCGGGAGACGTCCCGCCAGTGCGGCATCCCGGCCAGGATCGCCACCATCGCCGTCGGCGACCCGGCCGCCTCCTCCACCAGCGCCGGGTACTCCCCACCGAACCGGTCCCCGGTGTACGCGCCCAGCTCGTTCCAGGCGGTGGCGAACATGGTCATCAGGGTGAACGCCGGACCCCGCGTGGGTTGGCCGAACATCTCCGCGCAGGCCCGCCCGTCCAGCCCGGCCAGGTACGCGGGGGTCGGCACGCCGTCCCGGCGCACCCGGTCGAGCAGGAGCTGGCCGATGGTCCGGGCGCCGGACAGGCCGGGCAGCTTCACCAGGTGCGGGTGCAGGCCGGAGCCGAAGTTGACGGCGTCGCGGACGATCACGAAGCCGATCCGGGTCCGTTCGTCCGGCAGCCGGGCCAGCCCGGACTCCACCGGCGGCTGGCGGCGCAGCTCGTCGAGGTAGCGGCCGTCGACCGGGCGCGACGACGGCCGGGCGTGGGTGGCCCGGGCCGCCACCGAGGCGGCGGCGACGCGCAGCGCGGCCGGGTGGTCGACGGTGTGGTCCGGCGACGCGGTCCGGTCGGTGGTCTGGTCGGTCATCCACTCTCCTCAGAGCTTCGCGGGACCCAGGGACTCCAGCGCGGCGAGGTGCGACTCCGCCACCCGGGCCCAGTCGTACGTGGCGCGTAGCCGTCCGCTCGCGGCGCGGGCCCGGTCGAGGCGGGCGTCGTCCAGCGAGTCCAGGCAGCGGGTCAGGTCCTCCCGGGTGCGGCCGTACGGGATGGCGGACCCGCCGAGCATCTCGGTGAGGAAGGGCCACGGCGACACCAGCGCCGGCAGCCCCCGCCCGATCGCGTCGGCCACGGTCCCGGTGGCCAGCATCTCGCCGTCGCGGAACGGCAGCACCAGCACGTCGATCGCGGCGAGCCGCCGGTTGTACTCGCGGCGGGGCACCAGATCGTAGGGCACCACCCGGATCCGGGGGTCCGGTGACCGGGGCAGCTCCGGGGTGCCGGAGAGGACCAGCAGTTCGATGTCGTCGCGGGCGGACGCGGCCACCGCGTCGATGACCAGCGCGGTGTCCTTCTCCGGGCGGGGCGCCCCGATCACGCCCAGCCGCAGCGCGCCCGGCCGCAGGCCGTACTCCCGCTCGGTGCGGGCCCGGTCGTCGGCGCGGATGTCGGTCATCAGGTCGCCGAAGTGCCCGTGCGGAACGACCCAGTGGCGGGCGTCGTCCGGGTAGGGCAGCACGTCGCGCGCCCGGTCCCGGCCGCGCGCGCTGTGGTGCACCACGCCGTCGGCGGCCGCCGCCCAGGCCTGGTAGACCGGCCGCCACCGCGGCTGCCGGTCGTGCGGCGTGAGGTTGTGCTGGGTGAGCAGGAGCCGTACCCCGCTGTCCCGGATCGCGTCGATCAGGGCGAGGTGCCCGGCCAGCTCCGCCGGGAGCAGCCGCTCCGGCCAGTGCAGGTGGAACACGTCGACGTCGGCCAGGATCTCCCGGTGCCGGTCGAGCTGCCCGCGGCCCAGCGCCACCTCGTGCACCCGGTCCCGCAGCGGACCGTAGAGCAGGGCGTCGTAGTGGTGGCCGTACGCCGAGCTGGCCACCCGCAGCTTGGGCGTCACCGACCAGGAGAACGCCATCCGGGTGGCCGGCGCCACCTCCACCTGGTGCACGACCGGCAACTCGCCGAAGTAGCTGCGGTAGGCCGACACGCCCGCCACCTCGACGGTGGTGACCACGTCCGCCGGGCCGACGCCGAACTCGACCCGCAGCGGCCGGGCCGCCGCCTCCGTCACCTGGAGCGCGACCGCCTCCGGCGGCTGGTCGAAGCGCAGCTCCTCGTGCACGTGCAGGGTCCGGCCGCGCACCTCGTACCGGGCTCGACGCGTCGCGGGCACCGGCGGGAGGTCGGCGGGTGTCTGCCGCCGTCCGGGCTCCTGCCAGCGGTGGTGGACCACCTCCAGGCCGCCCGGCCGGTGGACCACCCGGTCGGGCCGGCCGGCGGGCACGACCGTACGCCCGTCCCGCACCGCCACCGGCACGCCGGTGGCGAGGGCGCTGTCCACCGGCACCTCGAACAGCCCGGGCCACTGCGGGGCGGGCAGGTAGTCCGAGACGGTGGACCCGACCAGCGGCAGCACGAAGGCGGTCTGCGCCGAGCGGTACGACCAGACGCCGGCGTGGCGGGCGCGGTCGAAGAAGAAGACCGCGTCGCGCGGCCGGCGGGGCGTCGGGCCCGGCATCGGGACGGAGTCCAGCGAGTTCGCCGCGTCCAGCAGCTTGCCGAGGCAGTCGAGGGTCATCTGGAGCCGCCGTGCGGGACCCCGGTACGCGTAGGTCGACCGGTACCGGTGGGCCTGGATCAACCCCTGGTCGAACCAGGGGCGGAGCGCGTCGAACGCGTCGCGGGCCCGGGCCGCCCACTCGTCGCGGCCGGTCGGGGACAGCTCGGGACGGCGCGCGACCAGCCCGGCCAGTTCGACGGTGAGGCAGCGGGCCAGCGCCCCGGCGGAGCGGCCCCAGGCGACGGCGCTCCCGCTGTCGGTCACCACGAGATCCACCAGGGCGAGCGCGTCGCGGGCGCCCGCCGCCCAGGCCGGGCCGATCCGGGCGGCCAGCGGCTCGGCGACCGGATACAGGGCCGGGCCGTAGATGTCGAACCGGCCGGAGCCGTCGGTGGAGTCGTCCAACTGCCGACCCGGCGTCTCCTCGATCAGGTCGCGGGTGCGGCGGACCAGGTCGTCCAGCGCCGCGGCGTCCACCGGCAGCCCGAGCTCCGCCCGGGCGTGCTCGCACCGGGCCAGCACCGCCGCGTAGTTGCGCGGCGTCCGGGCGTCCAGCCAGCTCTCGTGCGGACCGGTGTCCACGGCGGCCCGCAGGTGCTCCCGCCGCTCCGGCGGCAGCCGGGGGAGCAGCGCGTTGTCCGTCCACGGGCCGAACCGGCGCAGCGTCTCCGCCACCCGGTAGGAGGCGAACGTGTGGGTCCGCTCGCCGTCGACCGCGCCGAGCACGGCCAGCAACGCGTCGTCGATCGGCGTGCCGGCGAGCCGGGTCACCCCGCCGGCGTGCAGCAGCCCGAGGACGTGGGCGAGGTCGGCGTGCACGTCCGCCTGCACCGGGAACCCGGCGAGGACGCGGGGCACCCGGAAGCGCGGCGTGTAGCGCGTCACGAACTCGGTGAGCGTACGGGTCGCGAACCCGCGGAGGGCCTGCCCCAGCGAGGACGGCTCCGGGTCGACGTCGGCGTCGCCCGGCGGGCCGGCCAACCACGGTGAGGCGGCCGCGGCCGAGCCCCGGGCGATGTGCACGCGGAAAGATATCAATGCCCTGAAGGCGCTGGCAACGGCGGGACGAACGCCCTGTTCCGGCGGTGACCCGGGGCAGTTGCGGCGAGCGACCCCGCGGTGACGCGGCCCCGTGCGAGGCTGGACGCGACGGCGGTCAGGAGGTGCGCATGGGCCCCACGCCCCGGCTCGACTTCGCGTTGGACACCTACGAGTGCATCGTGCTCTACCCCGGACCCTCCGGTCGGGCGCTGCCGGAGGAGACCGTGCAGCGGTTGCAGTCCGAGCACCTCCGGCACATGCAGGCGTTGCAGCGGCGCGGCATCGTGCTGATCGACGGCTCGGTGGACGGGCCGGCCCGGGAACCCGACCCGCCGATCGGCTTCGGCCTGGCCCGGACCGGCTCGGTGGACGACGTACGCAGCGTCATGGAGGCCGACCCGGCGGTGCAGGCCGGGCTCTACCGGGTGGAGGTGCTGACCTTCCTCTGCCCGGCCGGCTCGCTGGAGTTCCCGCTGGTCAAGGCGGAGAGCTGAGGGACTGACCGCAGCGGTCGGCGGGACCGCCTTCGGGCTGCGTGCCGACCACCTGCCGGTCGAGATCATCGCGGCCCGGACGCCGGGCGGGGACCCGGCGCCGCACCGGGCGTGGGCCGAGCGCACCGCGGCGGCGCGGGCGCGGCACGCGCTGCCCGGCGGCCACCCGAACCTGCTCGCGCCGGAGGAGACCGACCGGGTCCGGCTCGCCTACGGGCCGGTCCGGGACCGGCTGCGCCGGGCCAATCACCGGTACGACCCGCACGAGGTGTTCTCCGCCGTGCCCACGCCGCCGGCCGGCCGGCCCGGACCCCGCGTCGGGCGGTGACGACGGGCGGTACGATTTCCGCCGCGCGGTCGCCGATGCCCGCCACACGACGTTCCGGTGCGGTACGCCTACCGCCCGCCCGCGCGTTTGTTCGCGCATCGTTGGACAACTGTTCCGCAAGTCCGCAAGGGGTCGGCTGGTGAGCCGACCCGGAGGAGAGACTAGCCTGATGGGCGTGACACGCCGCGCGAAGATTGTCTGCACTCTGGGCCCCGCCACCTCGTCCCCGGAGCGCATCCGGGGGCTCGTCGAGGCCGGCATGAACGTGGCGAGGCTCAACTTCAGCCACGGCAGTCACGCCGACCACGAGTCGGTCTGCCGGCTGGTCCGGGAGGCGGCCGAGGCCGCCGGGCAGCCGGTCGCCGTGCTCGCCGACCTCCAGGGCCCCAAGATCCGGCTCGGGCGCTTCGCCGACGGGCCGCACGAGTGGCGCACCGGTGACTCCGTGGTGATCACCGGCGACGACATCGTCGGCACCAAGGAGCGGGTCTCCTGCACCTACCGCAAGCTGCCGCAGGAGGTGAAGGCGGGCGACCGGCTGCTGATCGACGACGGCCGGGTCGCGGTCGAGGTCAGCGACGTCACCGGCAACGACATCCGCTGCCTGGTCACCGAGGGCGGTCCGGTCTCCAACAACAAGGGCGTCTCGCTGCCGAACGTGGCGGTCAGCGTCCCGGCCCTGTCCGACAAGGACGCCGAGGACCTGCGCTTCGCCCTCGGCCTCGGCGTCGACCTGGTGGCGCTCTCCTTCGTCCGCTCGCCGGACGACATCAAGCTCGTCCACTCGATCATGGACGAGGAGGGTGTCCGTCGCCCGGTGCTCGCCAAGGTCGAGAAGCCGGAGGCGGTCGACCACCTGGAGGCGATCGTGCTCGCCTTCGACGGCGTCATGGTCGCCCGTGGCGACCTCGGCGTGGAGCTGCCGCTGGATCAGGTCCCGCTGGTGCAGAAGCGCGCCGTGCAGCTCTGCCGGGAGAACGCCAAGCCGGTCATCGTGGCCACCCAGATGCTCGACTCGATGATCGAGAACTCCCGCCCGACCCGCGCCGAGGCCTCCGACGTGGCCAACGCCGTGCTCGACGGCGCGGACGCGGTGATGCTCTCCGGCGAGACCAGCGTCGGCAAGTACCCGGTGCTCACCGTCAGCACCATGGCGAAGATCGTCACCACCACCGAGGCCGGCTCCATCGCCGTGCCCCGGCTCCAGCACGACCCGCGTACGCACGGCGGCGCGCTCACCGTCGCCGCGTCGTCGATCGCCCGCGCCATCGGCGCCAAGGCCATGGTGGCGTTCTCGCAGACCGGCGACACCGTCAAGCGGCTCAGCCGGCTGCACTGCGACCTGCCGCTGCTGGCGTTCACGCCGGTGCCGGAGGTGCGCAACCAGCTCGCGCTCTGCTGGGGCGTGGAGACGTTCCTGATGCCGTTCGTGCAGCACACCGACGACATGTTCCGCCAGGTCGACCAGGCGCTGCTCGGCCTGAACCGGGCCAACCCGGGCGACTACGTGGTGATCGTGGCCGGCAGCCCGCCCGGCACCCCCGGCTCCACCAACACGCTGCGCGTGCACCAGCTCGGCTCGCTCGTCGACGCCGCGGCGGCCCGGGCCCTCCAGTGAGTGACGCTCCGGTGGCGACCGGGCAGGCCGCCGTCGACCAGCTCCTGGAGGTGCTGGACCTCGCGCAGACCGGCGAGATGGCCTTCCGCGGGATGAGCCCGCAGGTGGGCCCGCAGCGGGTCTACGGAGGCCAGGTCGCCGGTCAGGCGCTGGTGGCGGCCGGCCGCACGGTCGGCCCGGAGCGGGCCGTGCACTCCCTGCACGGTTACTTCGTGCGGCCCGGCGACCCGGCCGAGCCGATCGACTACCAGGTGGAGAACGTCCGCGACGGCCGGTCCTTCTCGGTGCGCCGTTCGGTGGCGCTCCAGCACGACAAGCCGATCTTCTTCATGTCGGCGTCGTTCCAACGGCAGGAGGAGGGGCTGGACCACCACGCCCCGCTCCCACCCGACGTGCCCGGCCCGGACGACGTGCCCACCATGACCGACCGGCTGTCCCGCTACCCGGAACGGCTCGGCATCTGGGGGCAGATCCCGCGCCCGATCGACGTCCGGTACGTCGGCGAGCCCGGCTGGGTACGCCCCGGCGACCGCCCGGCCGAGCCGCACCAGCGGGTCTGGATGCGCATCGACGGCAAGCTGCCGGACGATCCGCTGCTGCACGCCTGCGCGCTGACGTACGCCTCGGACCTGACGCTGCTCGACTCGGTGCTGTCGGTGCACGGCGAGGTGTGGGGGCCGGGCGGGGTGGTGGGCGCGAGCCTCGACCACGCGCTCTGGTTCCACCGGTCGTTCCGCGCCGACGAGTGGTTCCTCTACGACTGCTGGAGCCCGTCCGCCTCGGGCGCCCGGGGCCTGGCCACCGGCCGGATGTTCACCACCGACGGCCGGCACATCGCCAGCGCCGTGCAGGAGGGGCTGCTGCGCCGGGTGGGTGGCTGACCCGGCAACCGTGACCGTTCGGCCGAGGGTCGGGAGACCGGGCGGCTGAACAGGCGACTAACCTTGCCGGCATGCGTCTCTCCGCCCGGGTCGACTATGCCCTCCGTGCGGCTGCCGAGCTGGCCTCGGTCGCCGAGGGCACGGTCGCCGAGGGCACGGCCGCCGGGCGGAGCCGGCCGGTGACCGCCGAGCAGATCGCCCGCTCGCAGGACATCCCGCCGAAGTTCCTGGAGAGCATCCTGCTCCAGCTCCGCCGGGGCGGCATCGTGCACGCCCAGCGAGGCCCCGAGGGGGGCTACTGGCTGGCCCGTCCGGCCGGGGAGATCTCCCTGGCCGAGGTGATCCGGGTGATCGACGGGCCGCTGGCGCACGTCCGCGGCCACCGCCCGGAGCAGCTCGGCTACCAGGGCGCGGCCCGCGCGTTGCAGGACGTGTGGATCGCGCTGCGGGCCAGCGAGCGGGAGATCCTGGAGCTGGTCACGATCGCCGACGTGGCCACCGGCACGTTGCCCGCCCGGGTCAACGAGCTGGCCGCCGACCCGCGCGCCTGGAGCTGACGGCCGTCCGGCGTGTCCCACCAACCGGATGGGGGACTTGACCCGGGGTGCCTCCGTGCCGCATTGTCGACCAAGTTGATAGGAGATACCGAAAAGTCAGGGGGCGCTCGTGCGCAAGCTGCTGGTACTCGCCCTCGTCGGGCTCCTCGCGCAACTGGTCGACGGCGCGCTCGGCATGGCGTACGGGCTGACGTCCTCGACGCTGCTGCTCTTCGCCGGTGTCGCGCCGGCCGCGGCCTCCGCCTCGGTGCACCTGGCCGAGATCGGCACCACGCTTGCCGCCGGCGTGTCGCACTGGCGCTTCGGCAACGTCGACTGGAAGGTGGTCGGCCGGATCGCGCTGCCCGGTGCGATCGGCGCGTTCGCCGGCGCCACGTTCCTGAGCTCCATCTCCACCGAGTCGGCCGCCCCGTGGATGGCCGCCATCCTGTTCACCCTCGGCGCGTACCTGCTGATCCGCTTCTCCCGGCCGCTGCGTGCCAACCGCGCCGCCGGCCGGCTGCGTAGCCGATTCCTGGCCCCGCTCGGGCTGGTCGCCGGCTTCGTCGACGCCACCGGCGGTGGCGGTTGGGGTCCGGTCGCCACCCCGGCGCTGCTGGTCTCCGGCCGGATGGAGCCCCGCAAGGTCATCGGCTCGGTGGACACCTCCGAGTTCGTGGTGGCGGGCGCGGCCAGCGTCGGCTTCCTGATCGGCCTCGGCTCGGAGGGCTTCCTGCTGCCCACCGTCGCCGCGCTGCTGATCGGCGGCCTGATCGCCGCGCCGATCGCGGCCTGGCTGGTCCGCATCGTGCCCGCCCAGGTGCTCGGCGCCGTGATCGGCGGCGTGATCGTGCTGACCAACGCCCGCACCCTGCTGCGTGCCGGCGAGCTGGGCGGCCCGGTGCCGGCCCTGGTCTACGCCGTGCTCGGCGCCGGCTGGCTGGTCGCCATCGTGCTGGCGGTACGCGCGCTGCGTCGCGCCCGCCGGGCCCGGGCCACGGTCGAGGCGGCGCTCGCCGTGGCGCCGGCTCCGTCGGTCGCGGTGGCTGACGCCTCGGCTCCGCCGGTCGAGGCGGGGGAGCCCCGGCCGCTCGCCGCCGCCGTCGAGGGTTGAGCCTCCCACGTCGGGGGTTGAGCCTCCCGGGTCGAGGGTTGAGCCGCCGGCGGCGCTGACGAGCGGCATCCCGGCCGGCGCGCCGCGTTCGTCGGCGTGTCGCCGGCCCTTGGTGGATGCACTCGCGCGCGATATACCGCTCCGTCATATTTATGCCTCAGTGGTATATCGCCGTCCCGCGAATTGTGGTACTGAGACGTCACTCTCCGTGTTCAGAGCGGCGGGCGAGGTTCCGCCGGGGCGCGGCGTGCTTGTGGGGGTGCGCGGTGGTGGCTACGCTTGCGGAGCGCGGAGCCTAATCATCAACGTCGATGCGTCGACGTTCCCGTCGCGTCAGCGCACGTGCACACTCCCGCCGGTCCGGGCAGGCCGGCGTCGCCGCGTGCCCGACCTTCGCGAAAGGCAACCCCCGTGCACCACACCACCTCACGCCGGCTCGCCCTGCTCGCCGCGGTCTCGGCGGCCACGCTGGCGGCCGGCGTGCTCACCACCGTCACCGCCTCGGCGGCGGCCGCCGCCTGCCGGGTCGACTACCGGATCACCAACCAGTGGGGCGGCGGCTTCGGCGCCGACGTCACCGTGACCAACCTCGGCGACCCGGTCGACGGCTGGACACTCGGCTGGAGCTTCGCCGCCGGTCAGCAGGTCGCCCAGGCGTGGAACGCCACGGTCAGCCAGTCCGGCGTCCAGGTCACCGCCCGCGACGCCGGCTACAACGCCGCCATCGGCACCGGTGGCACCGCGAACTTCGGATTCAACGCCTCCTGGAACAACGCCAGCAACCCGGCCCCCACCACGTTCACCCTGAACGGCACCACGTGCACCGGCGCGCCCCCGACCGCGACGCCGACGACGTCCGGCCCGACCACGCCGCCCCCGACCACGCCGCCCCCGACCACCCCGCCGCCCACCACCCCGCCGCCCACCACTCCGCCGGCCGGCGCGAAGCAGATGGAGAAACTCGACCGAGGGCTGGTCAGCGTCCGCTCCGGCAGCGGGAACCTGGTCTCCTGGCGGCTGCTCGGCACCGAGACCTCGGGCGTGTCGTTCAACCTCTACCGCGGCGCCACCAAGGTCAACGCGAGCCCGATCACCGGCGCCACCAGCTACCTGGACGGCGGCGCGGCGGCCGGGTCCGCGTACACCGTGCGGGCCGTGGTGAACGGCGCCGAGCAGGCGGCGTCCGCCCCGGCGCTCCAGTTCGCCAACGGCTACCTGGACGTGCCGATCCAGGCCCCGCCCGGCGGCACCACGCCGAGCGGCGAGGCGTACAGCTACTCGGCCAACGACGCCAGCGTGGGCGACCTCGACGGCGACGGCCGCTACGAGTTCGTGCTCAAGTGGGACCCGTCGAACGCCAAGGACAACTCGCAGTCCGGCTACACCGGCAACGTCTACGTGGACGCCTACACCCTGACCGGCGCCCGGCTGTGGCGGATCGACCTGGGCCGCAACATCCGCGCCGGCGCCCACTACACCCAGTTCCAGGTGTACGACTACGACGGCGACGGGGACGCCGAGGTGGCCATGAAGACCGCCGACGGCTCGCGCTCCGGCACCGGCCAGGTGATCGGCTCGTCCTCGGCCGACCACCGCAACTCCAGCGGCTACGTGCTCGCCGGCCCGGAGTACCTGACCATGTTCGACGGGCGCACCGGCGCGGCGCTGTCCACCGTCGACTACGACCCGCCGCGCGGCACGGTCTCCTCCTGGGGCGACTCGTACGGCAACCGGGTCGACCGGTTCCTCGCCGGCACCGCCTACCTGGACGGGCAGCGCCCGTCGCTGATCATGGCGCGCGGCTACTACACCCGCGCGGTGATCGCCGCCTGGGACTTCCGCGACGGCACGTTGCGCAAGCGGTGGACGTTCGACTCCAACGTCTCCGGCAACGGCGCCGCCGCCGGTCAGGGCAACCACCAGCTCTCGGTGGCCGACGTGGACAACGACGGCCGTCAGGAGATCGTGTACGGGGCCGCCACCATCGACGACAACGGCCGGCTGCTCTACTCGACCGGCAACGGGCACGGCGACGCGCTGCACGTCGGCGACCTCGACCCGTCCCGCGCCGGCCTGGAGGTCTTCAAGGTCGACGAGGACGGCAGCAAGCCCAGTTCGTGGATGTCCGACGCGCGTACCGGTCAGCTCCTCTGGCAGACCGCGCCGAACGGCGACAACGGTCGCGGCGTCTCCGACGACATCTGGGCCGGCAGCCCCGGCGCCGAGTCCTGGTCCTCGGCGGTCGACGGCCTGCTCAACACGCGCGGGCAGAACGTCGGCCGCAAGCCGTCCTCGGCCAACTTCCTGATCTGGTGGGACGGCGACCCGGTCCGCGAGCTGCTCGACGGCACCAAGATCGACAAGTACGGCACCGGTGGCGAGACGCGACTGCTCACCGGCAGCAACGTCGCGTCCAACAACGGCACCAAGTCCACCCCGGCGCTCTCCGCCGACCTCCTCGGCGACTGGCGCGAGGAAGTGGTCTGGCGCACCGCCGACAGCTCGGCGCTGCGCATCTACAGCACGCCGGTCACCACCGGCCTGCGCCTGCCGACGCTGATGCACGACCCGCAGTACCGGGTCGCCGTCGCCTGGCAGAACACCGCCTACAACCAGCCGCCGCACCCGGGCTTCCACCTCGGGGACGGCATGAGCACGCCGGCCGCGCCGAACATCTACCTGCGCTGAAACGGCAGGCACCGGGTCGCCGGCCGCGGAATCCGCTCAGCCGGCGACCCGGTGCACCACACCGCAGCATTCCCGACCCGTCCCGACCGGGAATGCCGTACCACCACCGGGGACAAAGCTATGCGTCCCACGCGACGCTGCGGTGACGTGGCTATGAAGAGCGTGTTTCAGCCTTCGCGGCGCAGGCCACCGGCCACCTTCTCGGCGATCAACTCGAACGAGCGGACCCGGTCGTCCACGTCGTAGACCATCGCGGTCAGCATCAGCTCGTCCGCGCCGGTGCGCTCCAGCAGCGTCCCGAGCTGCCGGGCCACCGTCCCCGGCGAACCGGTCGCCTGACCGTCGCGACGCTGCGCCACGAACTCCCGCTCCAGCGCGGAGTACGGATAGGCCGCCGCCTCCTCCGGCGTGACCAGCGGCTCCGGCCGCCCCGACCGCAGCTTCAGGAACGACAGCCCGGCCGGCCCGGCCAGCCACTCCGCCCGCTCGTCGGTCTCCGCGCAGACCGCGTTGACCGCCACCATCGCGTACGGCCGGTCCAGCCACTGCGACGGCCGGAAGTGCTGCCGGTAGAGCTGCAACGCCGGGACGGTGTTCTGCGCGCTGAAGTGGTGCGCGAACGAGAACGGCAACCCGAGCAGGCCGGCGAGCTGGGCGCTGAAGCCGCTCGACCCGAGCAGCCACACCTGCGGCGACTGCCCGCGCCCCGGCGTCGCGGTGATCGGACCCGGCTCGGCGCCACTGAAGTAGTTCATCAGGTCGGCCAGCTCGCGCGGGAAGTGCTCGGCGGACAGGCCCTCCATGGTGCGGCGCAACGCCAGCGCGGTCCCCTGGTCGGTGCCGGGCGCCCGCCCGATGCCCAGGTCGATCCGGCCCGGGTGCAGCGCGTCGAGCGTGCCGAACTGCTCGGCCACCACCAGCGGCGCGTGGTTGGGCAGCATCACCCCGCCCGAGCCCAACCGGATCGTGCTGGTGTGCGCGGCCAGGTGCGCGAGCAGCACCGCCGGCGCCGAACTGGCGATCGCCGGCATGTTGTGGTGCTCGGCCACCCAGAACCGGCGGTAGCCCAGCTCCTCGGTGCGGCGGGCCAGCTCGGTGGTGTGCCGCAGCGCCTCACCGGCGTTGCCGGCCGCGGCCACCGGGGCAAGGTCAAGAACAGACATCGGTACGTCGATCACGCGATGGTGCAACCGGCGACGTGCCGGAATTGTTCCGCCGAGTGGGTCAGCCCATACCCCGCGCCTGCTCGAAGATCAGACTGGTCTGGGTGTGCTGCACCGCCGGATCGACCGCCAGATGGTCGAGCACGAAGTCCCGCAACGCGTCCCCGGACGCCGCCCGCACGTGCAGCACGTAGTCCTCCGCGCCGGCCACGTGGAACACCGACACCACCCCGGGCAGCCGCACCGACCGGGCCCGGAACGCGTCCACCGCGGCCCGTTCGTGCGCGGTCAACCGCACCGACACCAACGCCTGCAACGGCAGGCCCACCGCCGCCGGGTCCACCTCGGCGTGGAACCCGCGGATCGCCCCGCACTCCCGCAGCGCGCGGGTACGCGTCAGGCACGTCGACGGCGCCACCCCCACCCGCTCGGCGAGCGCGTTGTTCGGCAGCCGCCCGTCCGCGGTCAGCTCGGTGAGGATCGCGCGGTCGACGTCGTCGAGGGCGGAGAACGGCCGTACATCGTTCGGTGCGAGAGGCATGCCGACATCCTCCACCGAACAAGCTCCGGGCGGAAGCGAGATCATCAGAATCTTCTTCGCTCCCCTTGCCCTGACCCGTCGTCATGTTCGACGCTTCCCGGCATGACCGCCGTGGACACCGCAGCCGTGCACGCCGGGCGTGACGACCTCGCCGGGCTCGGCGTCCACGTCCCGCCCATCGACCTCTCCACCACCAACCCGCTGCCCTCGGTCGCCGGCGGCGGCGACGACTACGAGACGCTCGCCACCGGCAACCCGCTCCCGGCCGGCGGCAGCGCCGTCTACCAGCGGCTCTGGAACCCCACCGTGGCCCGCTTCGAGACCGCGCTCGCCCACCTCGAGGGCACCGCCGAGGCGGTCGCCTTCGCCAGCGGCATGGCCGCGCTCACCGCCACCCTGCTCGCCGCCACCCGCGACGGCAAGCGCCACGTCGTCGCCGTCCGCCCGCTCTACGGCGGCACCGACCACGTCCTCGCCAGCGGCCTGCTCGGCACCGAGGTCACCTGGGCCCGCGCCGACGACGTCGCCGCCGCGATCCGCCCCGACACCGCGCTCGTCGTGGTGGAGACCCCGGCCAACCCGACGCTCGACCTCGTCGACATCGCCGCGCTCGCCACCGCCGCCGGCCACGTCCCGCTGCTCGTCGACAACACCGTGGCCACGCCCGTCCTCCAGCAGCCCACCCGGCACGGCGCCGCGCTCGTCCTGCACAGCGCCACCAAGAGCATCGGCGGCCACGGCGACGTCCTCGCCGGCGTCGTCGCCTGCGCGCCCGACTGGGCCGCCCGGCTGCGCCAGGTGCGCGCCGTCACCGGCGCCGTCCTGCACCCGCTCGGCGCGTACCTGCTGCACCGCGGCCTCCAGACCCTCCCGCTGCGGGTCCGCGCCCAGCAGGCCGGCGCCGAGAAACTCGCCGCCTGGCTCGCCGGTCACCCCGCCGTCGAACGGGTCCACCACCCGTCCCGGCACGACCCGGCCGGGCTGGTCGGCCGCCAGATGTCCGGCGGCGGCAGCCTCCTCGCCTTCGAGGTACGCGGCGGCGCGCCCGCCGCGGCCACGGTCGCCGGCGCCTGCGAACTGATCACGCACGCGGTCTCGCTCGGCGGCGTCGACACGCTCATCCAGCACCCGGCGTCGCTGACGCACCGGCCGGTCGAGGGCGACGCCAAGCCGGGCGGCGCGCTGCTGCGCGTCTCGGTCGGGCTGGAGGACCCGGAGGACCTGCGCGCGGACCTGGCGCGGGCGCTGGCGTCCATCTGACGCGACGCCGCCGCGCGTCCGGTCGAGGCGTGCGCTCGGCCGTGGCGTCCGGTCAGGACTTCGGGCCGACGTGCCGGTCCAGCGCGGCGACCGCCTCCCTCCGAGCGACCGAGAGGGACCACGGCAGGTTCATCCGCCAGGCGATGCCGAGCAGGTCGAGGGCCCACTGGCACAGCGCCATGATGTCGGTGGAGCGGTTGGAGAACATGTAGCGGGGATAGACGTACTCCTTCCCGCGGACCACGACCCGGTTGGCGAAGCGGCAGCCGTCGGAGTGGAAGAGGCCACGCAGGAAGCCGCCCGCCTGGGCCTCGACGATGCTCCGCTGCCAGTCGGCCAGGACGATCGGGCGTTCGTGCTTCTTGCCCGGCCCGTGCTGGGGAAACAGGCACGGCCAATGAAGTGCGGTGCTCTGCACGGCGACGCAACCTCGCTTCTGGATGCGCTGCACCTTGTTGGCCAGGACGGCGCGCATCGCGGCGTCGCACAGGTCGATCAGGTTCGGCCAGGCGTCCGCGCAGTAGACGCGGAGCACCGGCGTCCGGTCGGTGGTGACGAGATGACCGTCTCCCAGGTAGAGCCCGAGCAGGTAGGCGTAGGCGGCCGGATCGGTTGGACTGTCCTGGCCGGGTCGACAGCGGAAGCATCGGACCGCGCTGCCGAAGACGGTCGGCTCCGGCCGGTCGACGCACCAGTGCCAGACGGTGGTGTAGGGCAGGGACAGGCTGCGGGCAACCGATCGGATGTTGTGACCCCGGGCACGGAGGGCGCGGGCCCGTGCCCGCATTTCGGGAGGATGCACAGCGACATCTTCGAACAGGCGTATGACAAAAGTGCCGGGAGCGGGATTCGAACCCGCAAGCCCTTTCGGGCAGAAGTGTTTGAGACTTCCGTGTATGCCGTTCCACCATCCCGGCGGGGTGGGGTAACTGTACCCGACTACGCTCATGCGGGAGCATGGGTGGTGACCGTGCCGGGATCGATGGTGGGAGTGGCTCGTGGGCGAGATGCAGACGGATGCCGAGCGCAAGCGCGTTCTGATCGCCGAGGACGAGGCGCTGATCCGGCTGGACCTGGCCGAGATGCTGGTCGAGGAGGGCTACGAGGTGGTCGGCGAGGCCGGCGACGGGGAGACCGCCGTCAAACTCGCCGAGGAGCTCAAGCCCGATCTGGTCATCCTCGACATCAAGATGCCGATCATGGACGGGCTGGCCGCCGCCGAGCGGATCGCCGGCGCGCGCATCGCCCCCGTGATCATCCTGACCGCGTTCAGCCAGCGTGACCTGGTCGAGCGGGCCCGGGCAGCCGGTGCGATGGCGTACCTGGTCAAGCCGTTCCAGAAGAGCGACCTGGTGCCGGCGGTGGAGATCGCGCTGTCCCGGTACTCGGAGATCTCCGCCCTGGAGGCGGAGGTGGCCGGCCTCACCGACCGGCTGGAGATCCGCAAGACCGTCGAGCGGGCCAAGGGCGCGCTGATGACGACGTACGGCATGACCGAGCCGCAGGCGTTCAAGTGGATCCAGCGCACCGCGATGGACCACCGGATGACCATGAAGGAGGTCGCCGAGCGGATCCTCGCGGAGACCGCCGGCGGAGAGGTGGCGCAGCCCGCGTCCTGAGCCACCCGCCGGCGACGAAAGGCCCGCCCGGGAAGACTGCCGATCGATAGGATCGGATGCATGCCTTCTTCGCGCCTCAGGTCGGTGCTCGCCGTGGTGGCCGGCGTGGCGGTGCTGCTGACCGCCTGCCGGTCGACGCCGGAGCGGCCCGCTGATCCGGCCCCGGTGCGCCCGGCCTGGCGGGCGGTCGAGTTGCCCGTGCCGGCGGGCGTCGCGGGTCGGCCGCTGCTGCGCGACGCGGCGCACTGCGGGAACCACTGGTACGCGGTCGGCGGGCTGGTCGACGGCGCGGGGGAGACCCGGCCGGCGGCCTGGTCCAGCGCGGACGGGCTGAGCTGGTCGGCGTTGCCGGTGCGGGCGCAGACGTTCTACGGCCGGCAGCACGTGCTCTACGCGGTGGCCTGCCGCGACGACGGAATGGCGGCGCTCGGCGCGAAGACGGGCGGCGTGCACGGCAATCCGCGTACCGGAACGTGGGTGTGGCGTCCGGGCGGGCCGGTGCGGGAGGTGCCGGCGGCGTTCGAGTTGTTCGGCGGGCCGCGCGCGGTGAGCGCGGCGCGGCTGGCGGCCGGGCCGGCGGGCTGGTTGATCGCCGGGGCGCGTGTCGACGGGGCGGCGGTGTGGTCGTCGCCGGATGCCGGCGGGTTCGCGCTGCGCGACGGGGTGCCGGAACTGGCCGGCGACGCCCGGGGCCGGACGGCGGCGTACGACGCGGTGGCGGTGGGTTCCGGCTGGCTGGTGGTGGGGTCGTTGCTGCCGACCGGCGGCGCCGCCCTGATGCCGTTGGCCTGGTCGTCGGTGGACGGCCGGTCGTGGCGGCGGTCGGCCCTGCCGGTGGCGGCGGGCGGCGGGGCGGCGGAGCGGGTGGTGACGCGCGACGGCGCGCCGACCGTGGTGGGTCCGGTCCGGGACGGCTTCGCGGTGTGGCGCGCGCCGGCGGGGTCGTCGGACGGTTGGCAGCGGGTGGGCGGGTTCGGCGCGGCCGGTCCCGGGGTGCTGTCGGTGGCGGGCCTGGTGGGCGTCGACGGCCGGCTGTTCGCGGCGACCGGGGACGGCGCGGATCGGCGGCTGTGGATCTCGGGTGACGGTGGCGCGTCGTGGCGGCCGGTGATCGTCCCGGCGTCGGTGCCGGACCGCGGGGACGCCGCGCTGGCGGTGGCCGCCGACAAGGCCGGATTGCTTGTGGTCGCCGACGACGGGAAAAGCTCCCGTGCCTGGTGGGCGGCGTTGCCGGCCGTCGATGAGTAGCGGGTGATGGCGGGTTCACCCGTTACCGATGAAACCTCGGTGAACGCCCTGCGTCGCCTTCGGTTCTTACGGGAAGCGTCGGGAATCCGCCACGGCGTGTAACGGTTCGGTCAACCCCGCTTTCCGGGTCTTACGCCACCGCTGGCCGGTGGGATAACGTCCCGGCCCAGACCGGCGACGACGGTCTGGTTCGTCCGCCCCCCGCAAGTGCCAATCAGCAGCGGGTGGTTCGGACCATGGACGGAGGAGGGTTCGGGCCTTGAGGCAGAAGCTCGCACGCGTGATCGGCGGGGTCGCCATGCTGGCGCTCGTCGCCGGTGGTACCGCTTGTTCCAGCGGCAGCGACGACGAAGCGTCCGGGGGCAGCGCCTGCGGGAGCAAGATCGCTTTCTTCGGCGCGCTGACCGGTAGCTCGGCCGCGCTGGGCATCAACGAGAAGAACGGCGTCAAGCTGGCGGTCGACAAGTACAACAAGGAGAACGCCGACTGCAAGGTGGAGCTCGCCGAGCTCGACTCGCAGGGCAGCCCGGACCAGGCGCCCGGTCTGGCCCAGAAGGCGATCGACGACGCCAAGATCCTCGGCGTGGTGGGTCCGGCCTACTCGGGTGAGTCGGAGGCCGCCGGTCCGCTGTTCAGCGAGGCCGGCCTGGTCACCATCACCCCCTCCGCGACTCGGCCCAGCCTCGCCGAGCAGGGCTGGAAGACGTTCTTCCGCGCGGTCGGCAACGACTTCAGCCAGGGCCCGGCCGCCGGCAACTACATGAAGAACGTGATGAAGGCCGACCGGGTCTACGTCATCGACGACCAGTCGGCGTACGGCGCGGGCCTGGCCGACGAGGTCAAGAAGGTGCTCGGCCCGGCGGTCGTGGGTAGCGACAAGGTCCAGGGCGAGGGCAAGCAGACCGAGTTCTCCGGCGTGGTCACCAAGGTCAAGGCCGCGAACGTCAAGGCGGTCTTCTACGGTGGCTACTACCAGGAGGCCGGCCTGATCCGCAAGCAGCTCACCGCTGCCGGCGTCACCGCCCCGCTGGTCGCCGGTGACGGCGTCAACGACGGCGCGTACATCACCTCCGCCGGCGCGGCGGCTGCCGAGGGCACCATCCTCACCTGCCCCTGCCAGCCGTCCACCGAGGCGCGCGGCACCTTCGCCGCCGACTACAAGGCGCTCAACGGCGCCGACCCGGGCACCTACAGCGACACCGCGTTCGACGCGGCGAACATCCTGCTGGCGGGCATCAAGGCCGGCAAGTCCTCCCGCGCCGACCTGCTGGAGTTCGTGAAGGGCTACAGCGGCGAGGGCGTGGCGGCCAGCTACAAGTTCGTCGAGGGCGGCGAGCTGGACCCGGCGCAGGTCAAGGTCTGGGCGTTCAAGGTGCAGGGCGGCAAGGTCGTCCCGGACCAGGAGATCCCCAAGTCCTGATCGGTCGATCGCTGCGACTGGCGATTGAGTTGTGAATCGCGGGTGCGGCCGGGAGCTGGCTCCCGGCCGCACCCCCTTTTTCTCTTCAGCGACGGAGCGTCCCTCCCTTGAACTTCGACGGACTGTTCTCCAACTTCGGGGAACTCACCACGACCGGCCTGACGCAGGGTGCGATCTACGCCCTGGTCGCGCTCGGCTACACGCTTGTCTACGGCGTGCTCAGGCTCATCAACTTCGCCCACTCCGAGGTCTTCATCGCCGGCGCGTTCGCCGCGATCTGGACCTGGAACGGCTTCGGCCTCGACCAGGACTCGCAGGTCAGCGGCGTCGGCTCGATCTTGTTCTACCTGCTGGTGGCGATGATCGTGGCGGCCATCGCCTCGGCCGGCACCGCGACGGTGATCGAGCGGGTGGCGTACCGGCCGCTGCGCAAGCGCAACGCGCCGCCGCTGGCGTTCCTCATCACCGCGATCGGCGCCTCGATCGCGATCTCCGAGGCGTTCGGCGTCTACACCCGACGCCTGCCGCAGGGCGCGCCGTCGCTGGTCAGCTCCAAGCCGCTGTTCCACGTCGCCGGTGTGCCGATCGACAGCATCCAGCTGCTCACCATCGGCGCCGCGTTGGTGATGATGTTCGCGTTGGACCAGTTCATCAACCGCAGCCGTACCGGCCGCGGTATCCGGGCGGTGGCCCAAGACGCCAACACGGCGGCGCTGATGGGCGTCAACAAGGACCGGATCATCCTGATGGTCTTCATCGCCGGTGGCACCATGGCCGGTGTCGCGGGCCTGCTCTACGACGTCCGGATCCAGACGCTCACCTACAGCGTCGGTTTCCTGCTGGGCCTCAAGGCGTTCACCGCGGCGGTGCTCGGCGGCATCGGCAATCTCCGCGGCGCGCTGATCGGCGGCCTGCTGCTGGGCGTCGTGGAGAACTACGCCTCGGGCCTGTTCGGCAGTCAGTGGAAGGACTTCGCCGCGTTCGCGGTGCTGGTCGTGCTGCTGATGTTCCGGCCGACCGGTCTGCTGGGCGAATCACTGGGGAGGGCACGCGCATGACGACCACCATTGACCCGCCGGAGCGGCGGGAGACGGCGGTGGACAAGCTGCGGCACGGCCGGGCGGCGATCTCGGATCGTTGGCACCACGCTCCGCGCTGGGTGCGCTGGGTGCTGCTGGCCGCGGTGATCGTGTTCTTCTACGCGTTGCCGAACAAGGAGTTCTACCAGTACCTCGGGCCGATCCCGACGCCCGGGGCGAACTTCACCCAGGTGCTCTTCACCGTCTCGATCTACGTGTTGCTGGCGGTCGGGCTGAACATCGTGGTCGGCTTCGCCGGCCTGCTCGACCTGGGCTACTTCGGCTTCTTCGCGGTCGGCGCGTACACGGTCGCGGTGTTGACGTCGCCGAGCAGCAACATCAAGACGCTGTGGCCGTGGCTGCTGGTGGTGCCGATCGCGATCGCCCTGACCATGGTCTCCGGCGTCATGCTGGGTACGCCGACGCTGCGGTTGCGCGGCGACTACCTGGCGCTGGTGACGCTCGGCTTCGCCGAGATGATCCGGATCGCGGCGGTCAGCTCCGAGTTCCTCAAGGGGCAGCGGGGCTTCAACCAGATCCCGCACCCGCCCGGCAAGTACGCCGACGGCAAGCCGTTCTTCGGTGTGCTCGACGCCCGCCCCTACTACTGGCTGGTGCTCACGCTGATCATCCTGGTGGTGATCGGGGTGCGGAACCTGACCCACAGCCGGGTCGGCCGGGCCTGGATCTCGATCCGGGAGGACGAGGACGCGGCCCAGCTCATGGGTGTGCCGACGTTCAAGTTCAAGCTGTGGGCGTTCGCCTCCGGCGCGGCGATCGCCGGCCTGGCCGGCGCGTTGTTCGCCGGCAAGCAGAACTTCGTCAACTCGCAGAACTTCGAGCTGCTCAACTCGATCATCATCCTGGCCGCGGTCATCTTCGGCGGCTCCGGCAACATCGTCGGCGCGATCGTCGGCGGCGGCCTGGTGGCGTACATGATCGAGCGGTTCCGCGGCATCGAGCTGTTCGGCGTCGAGCTGTACGAGTACCGGTTCCTCTTCTTCGGTCTGGTGCTCGTGGTGATGATGATCTTCCGGCCGCAGGGCCTCATCCCGAACCGGCGACGAGCGGCGGAGTTCAAGGACCGTCGCAAGGAGGTGATCGTCGGTGAGTGACACCGAACAGACCCCGGCCGTTCCGGCCCAGGCCGCGGCGCCCGCCGTCGAGACGGTGGACAAGCGCGAGCCGTTGCTGGAGGTCGACCACGTCACGCTGCGCTTCGGCGGTGTGGTCGCGCTCAACGACGTGGACTTCACGCTCTACAAGGGCGAGATCCTCGGGCTGATCGGGCCCAACGGCGCGGGCAAGACCACCTGCTTCAACGCGATGACCGGCATCTACCAGCCCACCGAGGGGCAGATCCGGTTCCGGGGCGAGAAGATCAGCGGCAAGAAGCGCCACCAGATCACCCGGATGGGCATGGCCCGCACGTTCCAGAACATCCGGCTCTTCCCGGAGATGACCGCGCTGGAGAACGTGCAGGTCGGCGCGGACGCGCACCACAAGACCAGCGTGCTCTCCGCGCTGCTGCGGCTGCCGCGGCACTGGAAGGAGGAGCGCGAGGGCCGGGAGAAGGCCGAACGCCTGCTGGAGTTCGTCGGCATCCTGCCCCGGATGCACGAGTTCGCCCGCAACCTGTCGTACGGCGAGCAGCGGCGCCTGGAGATCGCCCGGGCGCTGGCCACCGACCCGGTGCTGCTCTGCCTGGACGAGCCGGCCGCCGGCTTCAACCCGGCGGAGAAGGAGGAGTTGCTCCAGCTCATCCGGCAGATCCGCGACACCGGCGTGACGGTGCTGCTGATCGAGCACGACATGCGCCTGGTGATGGGCGTGACCGACCGGATCGTGGTGCTGGAGTTCGGAAAGAAGATCGCCGAGGGGCTGCCCGCCGAGGTGCGGGACAACCCGAAGGTGATCGCGGCGTACCTGGGGGTGCCGGACGATGCTGCTTGAGATCGAGGACGTGAGCCTGCTCTACGGGCGGATCCAGGCGCTGCACGGCATCAGCCTGACCGTGGACGAGGGCGAGATCGTCGCGCTGATCGGCGCGAACGGCGCCGGCAAGTCCACCACCATGCGGGCGATCTCCGGCATCCGGCCGATCGCCACCGGCAGCATCAGGTTCGCCGGTGAGGACATCTCCAAGCTCCGGGCCGACCTGCGGGTCCGGCGCGGGCTGTGCCAGGCGCCCGAGGGCCGGGGCATCTTCCCCGGCATGACGGTGCTGGAGAACCTCGACATGGGCGCGTACACCCGGCGGGACAGGGCCGGCATCGCGCAGGACCTGGCGCGGGTGCTGGAGCTGTTCCCCCGGCTGGCCGAGCGGCGCAAGCAGCCCGGCGGCACGCTCTCCGGCGGCGAGCAGCAGATGCTCGCGGTCGGCCGGGCGCTGATGAGCCGGCCGAAGCTGCTGCTGCTCGACGAGCCGTCGATGGGTCTCGCACCGATGCTCATCCAGCAGATCTTCACCATCATCACGGAGATCAACCAGCAGGGCACCACCATCCTGCTGGTGGAGCAGAACGCCCAGCAGGCCCTGGCCCGCGCGCACCGGGCGTACGTGCTGGAGACCGGCCGGATCGTCAAGAGCGGCACCGGCGCCGACCTGCTGCACGACCCCTCGGTCAAAGAGGCCTACCTCGGCGTGGCCTGACCGACGCCCCCCTCGCAAAAGGAGTACCCCATGTTCCACCCCAGCCCCGGCCGTCGGGCGGCGCTCGGCGTCGCCGGCGCGGCCGTCCTCCTGCTCTCCCTCGCCGCCTGCGGTGAGGAGGAGCAGACCGAGCAGCCCGGCGGCGGCGCGAGCGTGACCGCCACGGCGGATTCCTCGCTGGCCGCCAAGGTGCCCGACGCGATCAAGTCCGACGGCAAGATCGTGGTCGGCACCGACTCCACGTACGCCCCGGCCGAGTTCCTCGACTCCGACGGCAAGACCGTCATCGGCTTCGACGTCGAGCTGTTCACCGCCGTGGCGGCCAAGCTCGGCCTGAAGGCGGAGTTCGTCTCGGCGCCGTTCGGCGACATCATCAACGGCGTCAACTCGGGCAAGTACGAGGTCGGCGTCTCGTCGTTCACCGTCAACGACGAGCGCAAGGGCCAGGCCAACATGGTCAGCTACTTCCAGGTCGGCACCCAGTGGGTGACCAAGAAGGGCAACCCGGCCGGGGTGGCGCTGGACAACGCCTGCGGCAAGAAGATCGCGGTGCAGAAGGACACGGTCCAGGTCGAGGACATCCAGAAGCGTTCCAAGACCTGCACCGACGCCGGCAAGCCGGCCATCACGATCGACCAGTTCCCGGGTCAGGACGCGGCCACCGCCGCGGTCGTCTCCGGCAAGGACGACGCGATGCTCGCCGACTACCCGGTCGGGGTGTACGCGGTGACCCAGTCCAAGGACGCCCTGGAGCTGCTGGACAAGCAGTACGAGGCGGCCCCGTACGGCTACGTGGTGGCCAAGGAGCAGGCGCAGTTCGCCGAGGCGGTGCGCGACGCCACCAAGGCGCTGATCACCGACGGCTCGTACAAGCAGGTGCTCGACAAGTGGAAGGTGGGGGACGGCGCGATCACGGATCCCGCGATCAACCCGTGACGACATGACCACCGAGGAAGCGACAACCGCACGGGCACGGCCGGAACCGATCAAGGCCGTGCCCGTGCGGCACCCGGGACGCTGGATCGCGGTGGCGGTGCTCGCCGTGCTGACCGCGATGTTCGTCCACCTGTTGGTGACCAACAAGGCCTTCAACTGGCCCTTCATGGTCGACAAGATGTTCCGCCCGCCGATCATCGAGGGGCTGCTGCGCGGCACCGTGCTGATGACGGTCAGCGCGATGCTGATCGGCGTCACGCTCGGCGTGGTGATCGCGGTGATGCGGCTCTCCGACAACCCGATCCTGCGTGGCGTGGCGTGGCTGTACACCTGGTTCTTCCGGGCCGTGCCCCGGCTGGTGCTGCTGGCCGTCTTCGGCAACATCGGCATCCTGTGGAGCCGGGTCGAGTTCGGCGTGCCGTTCGACACCCAGCTCGGCCAGTTGTTCGGCATCGACAACCTGCAACTGCGGTTGTTCGGGTTCTCCTCCCGGGACATCCTCACCGGCTTCATGGCCGGCCTGCTCGGGCTGGCGCTCTCCGAGGCCGCGTACATGGCGGAGATCGTCCGGGCCGGCATCCAGTCGGTGGATCCGGGACAGACCGAGGCGGCCCAGGCGCTCGGCCTGAGCCGGGGCCAGTTGCTGCGCCGGGTGGTGCTGCCGCAGGCGATGCGGGTGATCATCCCGCCGACCGGCAACGAGACCATCGCCATGCTCAAGGACACGTCGTTGCTGCTCTACGTGCCGGTCAGCGTAGAACTGTTCTTCCAGCTCGACGCCGTCGGCAAGCGGACGTTCCAGATCTTCCCGATGTACGTCGCCGCCTGCCTCTGGTACCTGTTCCTGACCAGCATCCTGCTGGTCGGGCAGTATTTCCTGGAGCGCCACTTCGGCAAGGGCTACGGGACCACGCAACGGGCCCGGGCGCGGCTGCGCACGCTGGCCGCGGAGACCGGTGGCGGCGGCGCCGGAGGGGCGGGAACACCATGACCGAGCTGATCGTGCCCACGCAGGCCACCGCGCCGACGGCCGGGTCCGGTCTGATGGTGCGCGCCGAACAGGTGCACAAGTCGTTCGGGCCGCTGGAGGTGCTCAAGGGCATCGACCTGGAGGTCCGCGCCGGCGAGGTGTGCTGCCTGCTCGGGCCCTCCGGCTCCGGCAAGTCGACGTTCCTGCGCTGCATCAACCACCTGGAGAAGATCGACGCCGGCCGGATCTGGGTGGACGGCGACCTGATCGGCTACCGGGAGCGCGGCGGGAAGCTGCACGAGATGCGGGACAAGGAGGTGGCCGCGCAGCGCCGGGCGATCGGCATGGTGTTCCAGCGGTTCAACCTGTTCCCGCACATGACCGTGCTGCAGAACGTCACCGAGGCGCCGCTGCTGCTGCGCCAGGTGAAGAAGGCGCAGGCCCGGGAGCACGCCGCGGAGCTGCTGGAACGGGTCGGGCTGGGGGACAAGCTCGGCGCGTACCCGGGTCAGCTCTCCGGCGGCCAGCAGCAGCGGGTGGCGATCGCCCGGGCGCTGGCCATGCGGCCGAAGCTGATGCTTTTCGACGAGCCGACCAGCGCGCTCGACCCGGAGCTGGTGGGCGAGGTGCTGGACACGATGAAGGACCTGGCCCGCGACGGCATGACGATGATCGTGGTGACCCACGAGATCGGCTTCGCCCGGGAGGTCGGCGACCACCTGGTCTTCATGGACGGCGGGGTGGTCGTCGAGCAGGGCGACCCGCGTGAGGTGATCTCGGCGCCGAAGCACGAGCGGACCCAGGCGTTCCTGGCCAAGGTGCTCTGACGGGTCCGGTGCGGCGTGGGCCGCACCGGACCCCGCCGGTCAGTTCACGAAGCCCCGGAGCAGCCAGCCGGGACTCTGCGACTCGCAGACGTACGTCTGGTAGATGCCGCTGCTGACCCGGGACTGCCCGACCGAGATGCACTTCGACTGGGTCGCGTAGACCCCGCCGCTGACCCAGCCGGCGAACGCCGGCCCGCTGAACGCGGCCACCATGCCGGCCGTGGCGAGCACCGGTGCCAGGATTCGGACACCCCATCGTCGCATCGGGTCCTCCTTGTGAAAATGCCATCGACTGATCTCCATACCGTAGCGGCCCGGTCGCGATCCGTGGGGGTTGCGGGTGCCGGGGATGTCGGGGTCACGGACTAGAGTCGCTGCCGTGACAGCTACGACGCCGCGCCTGCTCCTCGTCGACGGACACTCCCTGGCATATCGGGCGTTCTTCGCCCTGCCGGTGGAAAACTTCTCCACCACCACGGGGCAGCCGACCAACGCCGTCTACGGCTTCACCTCGATGTTGATCAACGTGTTGCGCGACGAGCAACCGACCCACATCGTGGTGGCGTTCGACGTCTCCCGCCGCTCCTTCCGCACGGAGAAGTACTCCGAATACAAGGCCGGCCGCAGCGAGACCCCGACCGACTTCAAGGGCCAGGTCAGCCTGGTCAAGGAGGTTCTCGCCGCGCTGCGGGTGCCGGTGGTCGAGAAGGAGGGCTACGAGGCCGACGACGTCATCGCCACGCTCGCCTGCCAGGCCCGCGACCAGGGCATGGACGTGCTGATCACCACCGGCGACCGGGACGCGTTCCAGCTCGTCGGCGACCAGGTCACCGTGCTCTACCCGCGCAAGGGCGTCTCCGACCTGGCCCGGATGGACCCGGCGGCGGTCGAGGCGAAGTACGGCGTCACCCCCGGCCGCTACCGCGACCTGGCCGCGTTGGTCGGCGAGACCAGCGACAACCTGCCCGGCGTGCCCGGGGTCGGCCCGAAGACCGCGGCCAAGTGGATCAACCTGTACGACGGGGTCGAGGGCGTGGTGGCGCGCGCCGACGAGATCAAGGGCAAGGCGGGCGACAGCCTGCGCGAGCGGCTCGCCGACGTGATCCGCAACTACGAGATCAACTGCCTGGTCACCGACCTGGAGCTGCCGGTGCGTCCCGAGGACGCCCGCTGGCAGGGCTGGGACCGCGAGGCCGTGCACCAGGTGTTCGACACGCTCCAGTTCCGCATCCTGCGCGACCGGCTCTACCAGTATCTCGAAGCCGTCGAGCCGGAGGCCGAGGCCGGCTTCGAGCTGGCCGGCGAGGTGCTGACCGAGCCGGGCGCGCTCGCCGGCTGGCTCGGCACGCACGCCCCGGCCGGCACGTCGGTCGGCCTGGCGGCCACGCTCGACACCGGGCCCAACCGCCGGCACACCGCGACCGTGACCGGGATGGCGCTGGCCACCACCGACGGCGCGGGCGCCTGGTTCGATCCGAGCCGGCTGGCCGCCGACGACGAGGCCGCGCTGGCCGGCTGGCTGGCCGACGCCGGGCGGCCCAAGGTGCTGCACGACAGCAAGCCGGCGGTGCTGGCGTTCGCCGCGCACGGCTGGGAGCTGCGGGGCATCGCCCGCGACACCCAGATCGCCGCCTACCTGGCCCGTCCCGACCAGCGTTCCTACGACCTCACCGACCTGGCGCTTCGATACCTGCACCGGGAGCTGCGCGTCGACGCGCCGGAGACCGGCCAGCTCACCCTGGACGGGTTCGGCGACGAGGACGCGGCCGAGCAGAACCTGATGCTCCAGGCCCGGGCCACGCTCGACCTGGCCGACGCGATCGACGCCGAACTGTCCCGGGACGGCGAGCAGTCCGCCCGGCTGATGGCCGAGGTGGAGCTGCCGCTGATGCGGGTGCTCGCCGCCATGGAACGCACCGGCATCGCCGCCGACACCGACTACCTGTCCGAGCTGGAGGCGCACTTCGCCGCCGAGGTGAAGGCCGCCGCGCAGAGCGCGTACGCCGTGGTCGGCCGGGAGTTCAACCTGGGCTCGCCGAAGCAGTTGCAGGAGATCCTCTTCACCGAGCTGGCGCTGCCCAAGACGAAGCGGATCAAGACCGGCTACACCACCGACGCCGACGCCCTCCAGTGGCTCTACGCGCAGACCGAGCATCCGCTCCTGCACCACCTGCTGCGCCACCGCGACGTCGCCAAGCTCAAGTCGACGGTCGACGGGCTGCTCAAGTCCGTCTCCGACGACGGCCGGATCCACACCACGTTCAACCAGACGGTGGCCGCGACCGGGCGGCTGTCGTCCACCGAGCCGAACCTCCAGAACATCCCCATCCGCACCGAGGAGGGGCGGCGGATCCGGCGCGCGTTCGTGGTCGGCGAGGGCTACGAATGCCTGCTCACCGCCGACTACAGCCAGATCGAGATGCGGATCATGGCGCACCTGTCCGCCGACGAGGCGCTTGTCGAGGCGTTCAACTCCGGGCACGACTTCCACGCCGCGACCGCCTCCTCGGTCTTCACCGTCGAGGTCGGCGACGTCACCGCCGACCAGCGCCGCAAGATCAAGGCGATGAACTACGGCCTGGCGTACGGGTTGAGCGCGTTCGGCCTGTCCCAGCAGCTCGGCATCTCCGCCGAGGAGGCCCGCGGGCTGATGGAGAACTACTTCGCCGGGTTCGGTGGCGTCCGCGACTACCTCCACGAGGTGGTGGCCCGGGCCCGGCAGGACGGCTACACCTCCACCATCCTGGGTCGCCGCCGCTACCTGCCCGACCTGGTCAGCGACAACCGGCAACGCCGGGAGATGGCCGAGCGGATGGCGCTCAACGCCCCGATCCAGGGCTCGGCGGCCGACATCATCAAGGTCGCCATGCTGCACGTCGACAGCGCGCTGCGCGACGCCGGGCTGCGTTCCCGGATGCTGCTCCAGGTGCACGACGAGTTGGTCTTCGAGGTCGCCCCGGGGGAGCGGGAGGCGCTGGAGGCGCTGGTGCGCAAGGAGATGGGCGCGGCGTACCCGCTGTCGGTGCCGCTGGAGGTGTCGGTCGGCGAGGGCCGCGACTGGAACAGCGCCGACCACTGACCGCCCCCTCCTTGACCCTGCCGTCGACGGCAGGGTCAAAAACGGTTGGACGCTCAGCCCTTGAGCGGGTCGTGGCCCCAGTTCATCAGCGACCAGCGCCACCTCGTGTCGCGCACGTCGCCGGACGGGCGCTGGGCCAGGTGCCGGTGCACGTAGCCGACCACCTTGCGCATGTGCTTGTAGTCGGCGGCGGTGAGCTGGTCGCGCTTGCGGCGCAGCAGGTCCACGATCCGGCGGCCGGAGTCGTGCCCGACCGATTCGCCGCCCTTGGTGCCCGGCTTGTGCCAGCCGACGTGCTTGGACTCGTCGGTCTCCAGCCAGCGGGTCAGCTCGGCGGGTTTCATGTTCACCGCGTCGGTGAACTCGCGGTACGTCTGCTGCGGGTCCTCACTGCGACTCATCGCGGAGCACCTCCGGTCGGTGGGCGACGTCGCGGCCGGAGTCGTCGTTGGTGATCCGGTACTGCGGCTGCTCCGGCGACGCGTGCACCGGATGCCCGCGGACGTGGGTGCGCTCGGTCAGCTTCTCCTTGACCACGCCGTACGCCCGACCGCTGTGGCTGGCCCAGGAGACGTGGTCGCCGGCGCGGAACTCCTTCTCGGCCATGCCGGCGGTTACCCGCCCGCCGGACCGAGTAACGCCTGCGGTCAGGGCCGGATCTCGGCGATCGGCAGCTTGATGTCGAACGGCTCGGCCAACTCGACCACCTCGCTGCCGTCGGCCACCAGCTCGTACTGGCGCTCGCCGCCGGGGCCGATCCGGTCACCGAGGCGGTACGCGTACAGGTGCACCGGGTCCTGCTCGATCCGCCAGTAGAACGGGATGCCGGCGGCGGCGTACTCGCCCGGCTTGGCGAACCGGTCCACCCGCCGGGTGCCGGGGGAGACGATCTCGACGGCCAGCACGACGTCGGCCGGGCGCAGGCGCGACCGGTCGTTCGGCAGCCCGGCGTGGTGGAGCAGCACGTCCGGTTGCCGGCTGGTGTTCGGGCTGAGCCCGACTCCGACCGCTTGGGCGACCCGCAGGTGGGCCGGTGCGTGGGACCGAAGCCAGAGCCACAACAGGCTGGAGATGCTCTGGTGGCCCAGGGTGGGGGAGGGTGTCACCTGGATGACTCCGTCGACGAGTTCGACGCGGGGGGCGTCGGCCGGCAGGGTGAGCAGGTCGTCCAGCGTGTAGTCCGCACGCTGCTGCCGCATCGGGTCCGGACACCAGGGGCCAGGTGATGTCGGGACGGGCTCGGCGCTCATGCGGTGAGCGTACCGCCGGTGGACCGGGCCGGGGTCGGACCGGATGTGCGACGCGCTCAGGTCGTCGGCTTCTCCGTCACGAAGATGGCGGTGCCGGGGAAGAGCCGGCCACGCAGCGGGCTCCACTGGCCCCAGATCCCCTCGTGGCCGGCCGGCCACTCCGGCTCCACCAGGTCGAGCAGGCGGAACCCGGCGCCGACCAGCTCCCGGATGCGGTCGCCCAGCGTGCGGTGCTGCTCGACGTAGGTGGCCACGCCGCGCGCGTCCTGCTCGACGTAGGGGGAGCGGTCGAAGTACGAGTGCACGGCGGTCAGCCCGCCCTCGCCCGGGTCGTCGAGGAAGATCCAGCGCATCGGGTGGGTGACCGAGAAGACCCACCGGCCGCCGGGGCGCAGCACCCGGGCCACCTCGCGCATCGCCGCCGCCGAGTCGTCGACGAACGGGATCGCGCCGAACGCGGTGCAGACCGTGTCGAAGGCGGCGTCGCCGAAGGGCAACGCCAGCGCGTCGGCCTGGACCAGCGGCACGCGTACCCCGCTGCGGTCGGCGGCGTCGGCGGCGTGCCGCAACATGCCGGCGGAGAGGTCCAGCGCGACCGGCCGGGCGCCCTGGGCGGCGAGCCAGCGGGCGGCGGCGGCCGCGCCGGCGCCGAGTTCGAGGATCCGGCGGCCGGTGACGTCGCCGAGCAGTCGCGCGTCGGCCTCGCGCAGCCCTTCCGGGCACCAGACGAAGTCGACGTCACCGAGGAACGTGCCGTGCTCGGCCTGGTAGGCGTCGGCGTCGGTGTCCCACCAGCCGCGGTTGGCCCGGCGGATCTCGGCGGCCCCGACCCGCCGGCGGGTCACCCTGTCGTCGTCCACGGAGTCCACGCTAGGGCCGGTCGGGCGCCGCGTCGCGGGCGGGCCGGCGTGTTGCGGGTGGGGCGGATGTGACGGACGAGACAGGAGTGGCCCCTTACCGCGCGAAATCTCCGCTTTCGCAGCGGATGAGGTCGCACGGACCCGGGAGGGCTTGCACGCTGTGGTAATACAGCGGGTAGGCTAGACGATGCGCTCGCGGATCGTGTGCCTCGGCAGGGAGCAGGTGTGCGGTCACCGGAGCCACTAATGATCTTCTTGCGTCGATCGTTCGGTGTGCCCGGCGACGGATCCGCTGGCGCGGAAGAGTCACCGCGACACCCATGCCCGCTGTGACAACCCATCCGACCGGAGCAACCGCCCACATGACGAGCAGCATCGAGGCCACCTCGAGCGCCAACAAGGTCACGCACGACGATCTCGGCTCTGAGGAAGCATTCCTCGCCGCTATCGACGAGACCATCAAGTACTTCAACGACGGCGACATTGTCGAAGGCACCGTCGTCAAGGTCGATCGGGACGAGGTCCTGCTCGACATCGGCTACAAGACCGAGGGCGTGATCCCCTCTCGGGAGCTGTCGATCAAGCACGACGTGGACCCGGCCGAGGTTGTTTCGGTCGGCGACCACATCGAGGCCCTCGTCCTCCAGAAGGAGGACAAGGAGGGTCGGCTGATCCTCTCCAAGAAGCGGGCGCAGTACGAGCGGGCCTGGGGCACGATCGAGAAGATCAAGGACGAGGACGGGGTCGTCCGCGGCTCGGTCATCGAGGTCGTCAAGGGTGGTCTCATCCTCGACATCGGCCTGCGCGGCTTCCTGCCCGCGTCGCTTGTCGAGATGCGGCGGGTGCGTGACCTCCAGCCGTACGTCGGCCGCGAGCTCGAAGCCAAGATCATCGAGCTGGACAAGAACCGCAACAACGTGGTCCTGTCCCGCCGGGCCTGGCTGGAGCAGACGCAGTCCGAGGTGCGCACCGAGTTCCTCAACAAGCTCCAGAAGGGGCAGGTCCGCAAGGGCGTCGTCTCCTCGATCGTCAACTTCGGCGCGTTCGTCGACCTGGGCGGCGTGGACGGCCTCGTGCACGTCTCCGAGCTGTCCTGGAAGCACATCGACCACCCGTCCGAGGTCGTCGAGGTGGGCCAGGAGGTCGAGGTCGAGGTCCTGGACGTCGACCTGGACCGCGAGCGGGTCTCGCTGTCGCTGAAGGCGACCCAGGAGGACCCGTGGCGTCAGTTCGCCCGCACCCACGCGATCCAGCAGATCGTGCCGGGTAAGGTCACCAAGCTGGTGCCGTTCGGCGCGTTCGTCCGGGTGGACGACGGCATCGAGGGCCTGGTCCACATCTCCGAGCTGGCCGAGCGCCACGTGGAGATCCCGGAGCAGGTCGTGCAGGTCGGCTCCGAGGTCATGGTCAAGGTCATCGACATCGACCTGGAGCGCCGCCGGATCTCGCTGTCGCTCAAGCAGGCCAACGAGGGCTTCGTCGAGGGCGAGGAGCACTTCGACCCGACCCTCTACGGCATGGCCGCGACGTACGACAACGAGGGCAACTACATCTACCCGGAGGGCTTCGACCCGGAGACGGGCGAGTGGCTCGAGGGCTACGACAAGCAGCGCGAGACCTGGGAGAACCAGTACGCCGAGGCGCGTCAGCGCTGGGAGGCCCACACCAAGCAGGTGCAGACCTCCCGCGCCGCCGACGCCGAGGCCGCGGCCAACCCGGCTCCGCCGGCCACCAGCACCACCACCTCGACCTCGTCGGCCCCGAGCCGTCAGGCCGAGGAGCCGGCCGGCACGCTGGCCACCGACGAGGCGCTCGCCGCACTGCGGGAGAAGCTCGCCGGCGGCAAGTGACCGGTCGCTGACGCCGGTTCGTCCATCCGGACGCACCAGCGGCTGCCTCTGACGACGGGCCCCGTCCCCGCGTTCCGCACCAGCGGAGCGCCGGGGGCGGGGCCCGCGTCGTGGACACGTGCGGACGCCGCTCGCGGGCCGTCCCGGTCGACGTGGAGGCGGCGGCCTGTTTGGCATGTGTCCGGTGATCCGGTTGACTGTCCGGATGCTGAAGGTGGGGCTGACGGGCGGGATCGGATCCGGCAAGAGCGCGGTGGCGGCCCGCCTCGCCGCGCTCGGCGCGGTGGTCGTCGACTCGGACCGGATCGCCCGCGAGGTGGTCGCGCCCGGCACCGAAGGGCTGGCCGAGGTGGTCGCCGCGTTCTCCGACCGGGTCCTGGGCCCGGACGGCTCGCTGGACCGGGCCGCGCTGGGCGCGCTGGTCTTCGCCGACGAGACCGCCCGACGCCGGCTGGAGGCGATCACCCATCCCCGGGTCCGGGCGCGGGCCGCCGCGCTGGTCGCCGCCGCGCCCGCCGACGCGGTGGTGGTCAACGACGTGCCACTGCTGGTCGAGGTCGGGCTCGCACCCACGTACCACCTGGTGCTGGTGGTGCAGACGGCGGTGCCGACCCGGCTGGCGCGGTTGTCCCGGGACCGGGGCATGGACCCGGCCGAGGCCGAGCGGCGGATCGCCGCGCAGGCCGATGACGCCCGCCGGGCGGCGGTGGCGGATGTGCTGCTCACCAACGACGGCACACTGACCGACCTGCACGACGCGGTGGACGACCTCTGGCGGCACCGGTTGCTGCCCTACGAGCGCAACGTCCGCGAGCGGCACGCCGTCCGGGCCGAGCCGTCGACGTTGACCGAGCCGGATCCGACCTGGCCCGCGCAGTACGCCCGGCTGGCCGCGCGGATCCACCACGCGGCCGGTGGCGACCTCCGGGTCGACCACGTCGGCTCCACCGCCGTGCCCGGCCTGGCCGCGCCGGATGTCATCGACATCCAGCTCACCGTCCCCTCGCTGGCGGAGGCGGACGGTCCGCTCGCCGACCGGCTGGCCGAGGCGGGCTTCCCCCGGCTGCCCGGCGAGTGGCGGGACGCGCCGCGTCGCCCCGACCGGGTGCGGTGGGTGAAGCGGCTGCACGGCGGCGCTGACCCGGGTCGCCCGGTGCTGCTGCATCTGCGGGTGGCCGGCTCGGCCGGTTGGCGGTACGCGCTGCTGATGCGCGACCACCTCCGCGCGGACCCGGCGCGCCGGGCCGCGTACCTCCAGGTGAAGCGGGACCTGGTGGCTGCCGCGCCGGACAGCGCGGCGCACGGCACGCTCACCGATCCCTGGTTCGACGAGGAGCACCTGCGCGCCGAGGACTGGGCCGCCCAGACCGGCTGGCACCCCTGACCTCCACCCCTCCCGCCCCGCCGCCCCGCTGGCCCCAGATTCACGGAAAGCGTGCTCATTCCGCGTCGGATGGCCCCACTTTCCGGGAATCTGCGCGCTTCGGCGGGGTGGAGGTGAGGGTGAGGTGGATCCACACGTCTTCGGGGGTGCGTAGTTCCAGGCGGTGGGGCAGTCCGGCCCGGTCCAGCCACCAGCGCAGGCCGCCCGGCACCTCGATGACGTCCACCGCACGGCCTGCGGTCGCGTCCGCCCGGATCCGTAGCGCCGGTCGGTCCGGTGGGCGGGTGCCGGCCCGCAGCGCGGCCTCGAGGAGCCGGTCGAGGGCGTCGGTGGGCGGCCGGGCGGCGGCCGTGAGCAACCCGCCGGGCATCGGCGGCGGCGTGCCGGGCCCGTCGGGGGACGCCTGCGCGTGGGCCACCCCGCCCGGTCCGGCCCGTCGCAGCGTACGCCGGCCGGTGTCGTCGTCGGTCACCGTGAGGTACGCCGACGGCGTCGACCAGCTCAGCGTGCCCACCCCGTGCAGGGTGGTGGACGGGTCGAGCGGGGCGGCCACGGTCACCGCCGCGCCGCCGGCGCGCCGCAGCCGGGCGGGCAGCCCGGCCAGCCGGTCCGCCTCGTCGTCGGTCAGCGGCCGGGGCTGCCCGGCCCGGCCGCCGAGCGCGTCCACCGGGTGCGGGGCGGGCCGGTCGGCACGCTCCAGGTCGACGGTGACCGGCGTGCCGTCGGGCAGCCGCCCGGCCAACCGGTGCAGTCGGGCGTCCCGGTCCAGCCAGAGCGTCGGCCGCGGGTCGCCCGACGGGGCGGCCAGCGGTGCCCGGAGCACGTCCACCGGGACGCCGGCGAGGCTCTCCCGGCGCAGCCAACGGCCGTCCCGCGCGACCGGGTCGAGCCGGTCCGCGCCCAGCCCGAGCAGCAGGTCGCGGACGGCGGCCAACCCTCGGCCGGCCGGCGGTTCGCGGAGCCGCCACCGGTCGGGCGGCGGCACCAGCGGTGGTCGCGCCGGCGTGGGCAGCGCGGCCGGGGCCGGGCGGACCAACAGCGCCGCCGTGGTGGCCTGGACGAGCCCCCGGTCGGCGCCCGCGCCGGGTCCGCCGACGTCCAGGTAGAGCAGCGGCCGGGCCCAGTCGACCCAGCCGAGCAGTTCGATCCGGTCCCGGCCGGCGCCGACCGTGCCCCGGACGCCGGCGCGCAGGTCCCGTACGTTGGTCACCCGCAGCGCGGCCACCCGCTCGGCCTCGTCGGCGGTGAGCGGGCGGTCCGCCGGGCCCGACCGCGGTGGGGACGCGCCGGGCAGCCCGGCGACCAGGAGGGTCGCCGAGGCGGCGGCGGCCAGCACGAGCGAGGCCAGCGCAGCGCGTCGGCGGGCAGGTCGGTCCGGTGGGTCGCCCGCCCCGTCCAGCGCGGGATCGTCGCCCGCTCGGGCGGTGCCGGCCGGTCTCGGGCCGGTCGCGGCGCCGCCGCGCCGCCGGCGGCCGGCCGTGGTGCCGGGCCGGGTCGGGACACTGGTGCGGGATCGGCGGTGGCCTCGGCCGGGCTCGCGCGGCACGTGCTGGTCGGCGTCGCCGCGCGCGGTGACCCGGTGCGGGCGCGGCGGTGCGGGCGGCCGGCCCGGCTCCGGCGGCGGGGTGGACGCGCCGGTGCCGGGCGCGCGGTCACGGCGCGGCCGGCGGTCGGGAGAGGGCTCCACGAGGGGACAACGCGGCTGCGGGGTCACGGGTGACGACGCAGGGGCGCTCGCGGCGGCCGGTGAGCGCCTCTCGGCGCGACCACCATGGGCGCGCACGCCGGTCGTCCCGGGTGCTGCGGCCTTCGGCGCCGGGGGCGGCCGGGCCCCCGCGAGGGAGGCGGCCACCGGCCCGGTCGGCCGCCGCGAGCGGCCTACGGTACGAGGGTAGTCCGGTGAGATGAGCCACACAATGGGAATATCGAAGCCGGTCAGGGACGATCCGTGGTCGGCGGGGAAGTGTCGGACCGCGGGCGTACCGTTGGTGACATGGCGCTCGACATTCCCCGGCTCGACGGCCGCTTCCAGGTGGTCAGCGAGTTCCAGCCGGCCGGCGACCAGCCGGCAGCCATCGACGATCTTGAGCGTCGCGTGCGCCGCGGCGACCGCAACACGGTGCTGCTGGGCGCGACCGGCACCGGCAAGAGCGCCACCACGGCGTGGCTGGTCGAGCGGCTCCAACGGCCCACGCTGGTGCTCGCCCCCAACAAGACGCTCGCCGCCCAGCTCGCCAAGGAGTTCGGCGAGCTGCTGCCGCACAACGCGGTGGAATACTTCGTCTCCTACTACGACTACTACCAGCCCGAGGCCTACATCCCGCAGACCGACACCTACATCGAGAAGGACTCCTCGATCAACGAGGAGGTGGAGCGGCTGCGGCACTCGGCGACCATGTCGCTGCTCACCCGACGCGACGTCATCGTGGTGGCCACCGTGTCGGCGATCTACGGCCTCGGCACGCCGGAGGAATACCTCGACCGCGCGGTGCGGGCCAAGGTGGGGCAGGAGCTCGACCGGGACCAGTTGCTGCGCCGGCTGGTCGACATCCAGTACACCCGCAACGACATGGCCTTCCAACGCGGCACGTTCCGGGTCCGCGGCGACACACTGGAGATCATCCCGGCGTACGAGGAGCTCGCCGTCCGGATCGAGCTGTTCGGCGACGAGATCGAGAAGCTCTACTACCTCAACCCGTTGACCGGGGACGTGGTCCGCGAGGTCGACAGCCTGGTGATCTTCCCGGCCACGCACTACGCCGCCGGCCCGGAGCGGATGGAGCGGGCGATCCGCGACATCGAGGCCGAGCTGGCCGAGCGGCTGGCCGAGCTGGAGCGGCAGGGCAAGCTGCTGGAGGCGCAGCGACTGCGCATGCGCACCACCTACGACATCGAGATGATGCGTCAGGTCGGCTTCTGCTCCGGCATCGAGAACTACTCGATGCACATGGACGGCCGGTTGCCCGGCAGTCCGCCGCACTGTTTGCTCGACTACTTCCCCGACGACTTCCTCACCGTGGTCGACGAGTCGCACGTCACCATCCCGCAGATCGGTGGCATGTACGAGGGCGACGCCTCCCGCAAGCGGATGCTTATCGACCACGGCTTCCGGCTGCCCAGCGCCGCCGACAACCGGCCGCTGCGCTTCGACGAATACCTGGAACGGGTGGGTCAGTCGGTCTTCCTCTCCGCCACCCCGGGCCCGTGGGAGCTGGAGCAGGCCCAGGGCGAGTTCGTCGAGCAGGTGATCCGGCCCACCGGTCTGATCGACCCCGAGGTGGTGGTGAAGCCGACCAAGGGGCAGATCGACGACCTGATGCACGAGATCAAGCTGCGCACCGAGCGCGACGAGCGGGTGCTGGTCACCACGCTGACCAAGAAGATGGCCGAGGACCTCTCCGACTACCTGCTGGAGAACGGCATCCGGGTGCGCTACCTGCACTCCGAGGTGGACACGCTGCGCCGGGTCGAGCTGCTGAGTGAGCTGCGCAAGGGTGACTACGACGTGCTGGTCGGCATCAACCTGCTCCGGGAGGGCCTCGACCTGCCCGAGGTCTCGCTGGTGGCGATCCTCGACGCCGACAAGGAGGGCTTCCTGCGCAGCGGCCGGTCGCTGATCCAGACCATCGGCCGCGCGGCCCGGAACGTCTCCGGCCAGGTCCACATGTACGCCGACAAGATCACCCCGTCGATGGCGTCGGCGATCGACGAGACGAACCGGCGTCGGGCCAAGCAGATCGCGCACAACGAGGCCCACGGCATCAGCCCCGAGCCGCTGCGCAAGAAGATCCACGACATCCTCGACGACATCTACCGCGAGGCGGAGGACACCGAGGCCACCACCGTCGGCGGCGCCGCGCGGCAGCTGTCCCGGGGCAAGGCGCCGGTCAAGGAGACCCGCAGCCGCGGTGGCCGGGGCGGCGCGGCGACCCCGTCCCGGGAGGGGATGGCCCGGGCCGATCTGGCCAACCTCATCCAGGAGCTCAACGACCAGATGCTGGCCGCCGCCCGGGAGCTCCAGTTCGAGCTGGCGGCGCGGATCCGCGACGAGGTCGCCGACCTCAAGAAGGAGTTGCGCGGGATGGACGCGGCCGGGGTGCGGTGAGCGGCCTGCCGGCCGGGAGGGCGGGATGCTGACCGAGGCGGTCGTCGGGCGTCCCGACGCGCGGCTGCGTCCCTGGGTGGACCGGTACCTCGGCTACCGGGAGGACGCGCCGGCGCCGCTGGTGCGCCGCGAGGTGGCCGGCGCGTTCGTGGTGCTGATCCTGGGCTGGGGCGACCCGCTCGACGTGCACGATCCGCGGGGGGCCGGCCGCGGCGTGTCCGGCAACGCGTTCCTGGCCGGCCCGTTCGACGGTTGGTGCGCCACCCGTACCGCCGGCACGGGAGTCGGCGTGCAGGTGGTCCTGACCGCCCCGGCGGCGCGCCGGGTGCTCGGGCTGCCGCTCGGCGAGTTGGCCAACCGGGTGGTCCCGGTCGACCGGGTCGCCGGCTGGCTGACCGACCTGCGGGACGCGCTGGCCGGCGCGGCCGGCTGGGCGGAGCGCTTCGCCCGGCTCGACGCCGCCCTCGCCGCCCGGCTGGCGGCCACCGACCCGGTCGACGGTCGGCTGCGGGCGGCGTGGCGGCGGCTCGACGTCAGCGGGGGAGCGGTCGGCGTCGCCGCGCTGGCCGACGAGATCGGCTGGTCCCGTCGTCACCTGGCGGTCCGGTTCCGTCAGGAGTTCGGGCTGCCGCCGCGGACGGTGGCCCGGCTCCTGCGCTTCGAGCGGGCGTACGCCGGTCTGGGTCGCACGGTGCTCACCGCGCCGGCCGCCGGCGCGGGCGGGGCGGGTTGGGCGGAGCGGGCGGCCCGCTGGGGCTACTACGACCAGTCGCATCTGATCCGGGAGTTCCAGGCGTTCGCCGGGGCCACGCCGGCGGCGCTGGCCCGGCCCGGATCACATCCGTCCTATCCGGGCTGACCGGCGCGCGGCAGGCTGGTGCCATGCGAAGCATCTACCCGGTCCTCCGGTACCCCGACGTCCACGCCGCTGTCGAATTCCTCCGGTCGGCGTTCGGTCTCACGATCCACGAGCTGCACTCCGGGCCCGACGGCGCGGTGCGCCACGCCCAGCTCGGTCACGGCGACGGCCTCGTCATGGTCGGGCCGGGGCCCGCACCGGCGAGCCGCCCGGCCGACGACGACTACCGCGTCTACCTGGCGGTCGACGACGTGGACGCGCACCACGAGCGGGCCCGCGCGGCCGGCGCGGAAATCGTCAGGTCGCCGTTCGACACCGATTACGGCTCCCGCGACTACGCCGCCCGTGACCTGGTCGGCATGGTCTGGTCGTTCGGCACGTACCGTCCCTGACCGACCCGGCGTCTGTTGCTCTGCGCAAGCGAGGTATTGCCGTGTGTGATGGTCATGCGTACGCTCCCACCCTGGGAGGAGCGCATGCCGATGTCAGCAAGTCCGGTCGTCCGGCGGGTGCGGCTCGGCGTCGAGCTGCGCCGGCTGCGCCGCCGTGAGTCACTGACGCTCGAGCAGGTCTGCGCCCGGCTCGGTTGGGCGTCCACGTCGAAGCTGTCCCGCATCGAGCTGGGGCAGAGCCGGCCGGACCTGGCCGACGTGCTCGACCTGCTCGACGTCTACGCGGTGCCGCCGCACCAGCGGGACGATCTGATCGTCATCGCGCGTGACGCCGCCACCGGGCGTGGCTGGTCCAAGGCGCTGGGCGAGATGGGCGAGCGGCAGCGGGCGTACGCGGAGCTGGAGGCCGGCGCCGAGCGCATCGTGGAATACCAGCCGGCGCTCGTGCCCGGCCTGCTACAGACCCCGGCGTACGCCCGGCTGCGGGTGTCGGCCGGCGCGTCGGTCGCCGACGGGGTGGACGTGGAGGCCGACGTCCGCGCCCGGGCGGTGCGCCAGGAACTGCTGGTCCGGCCGGACCCGCCGCACTACACCGCGTTGATCGACGAGCGGGCCTGCGAGCCGGGCGGCCTGCCGGCCGAGGTGTGGCGGGAGCAACTACGGCATCTGCTGGCGCTGGCCGAGCGGTCGCACGTCACGGTCCGGGTGCTGCCGCGGGACGCCTCGTCCGGCGACGACCTGCACCCGCTGGCGCCGTTCTCCTACTACGCCTATCCGGACCCGGACGATCCACGCACCGTGCTGGTGGAGACGCTCACCACCGACCTGCGCCTGGTCGGCGAGGCGGATGTGGCCCGCTACGAGCAGGTGATCGAGCGGCTGCTCGCGGCGGCGCTGCCGGAGGACGCGACGGCCGAGCTGCTGGCTCGGCGGCTCGGCCCCGCGCCGGTGCCCCGGCCCCGCGACGCGCGCGAGCCGGGGTGAGGGGCGCCGCGCGCCCGCCGGGCTGAAACGGGGCCGCCGCGCGCCCGCCGGGCTGAACCGGGGCCGCCGCGCGCCCGCCGGGCTGAACCGGGGCCGCCGCGCGCCCACCGGGCCCGGCGCCCCCGTTGCCCGTCGGGACCGGTGACCGCGCGTCGCGCGCAGGCTACGCGTGGGGTACGACAGTTCAGGCCGGCACGTCGACGAAGTGCTCGACCAGCGGCGGGCCGGCGAAGTACGGGCCGATCAGCCCGCGCCACCGCCCGAAGCGCTCGGTCTGCCGGAAGTTCACGTCGTGCGCCTCCACCGAGTCCCACTCGACCAGCAGCACGAACCGGGTGGGCGACTCCACCCCGCGGGTCATCCGCACGGAGCGGCACCCCTGCACCTCGGCGAGGATCGGCCGGGCCTGCGCGTAGGCGGCGGCGAAGTCGTCCTCGTGTCCGGGCGTCACGTCGATCAGCGCGACCTCAAGAACCATGCCCGAAGCCTCCCATGCCCGGCCACCCCCGGTACGCTCCGGGGGCGCTCCGGCGGCGGGGGAGGGACACCCACATGCTCGACTGGCTCACCGGCACCGCGTTCACCGTGTTCGGCGCCGGCACCACCTGGGCGGAGCTGCTCGGCTTCGGCACCGGCGTGGTCAACGTCTGGTTGGTCGCCCGCCAGCACATCGCGAACTGGGCGGTCGGCATCGCCAACGTGCTGCTGCTGATGCTGCTGTTCTGGACCGCCGGCCTGTACGCCGATGCCGGCCTGCAACTCGTCTACGTGGTGCTCGGGATCTACGGCTGGTGGCACTGGCTGTTCGGCGGGGCCCGGCGCAGCCGGCTCACGGTGGCCCGCACCGGGCGGCGGGAGTGGTGGGCGCTGGGCCTGGCCGGGCTGCTGCTCACCGCCGGGCTGTGGGCGCTGCTGGACCGGGCCACCGACTCGACCGTCCCGCTGGCCGACGCGGTCACCACCGCGTTGTCGCTGCTGGCCACCTACGGCCAGACCCGCAAGCTGGTGGAGAGCTGGTGGCTGTGGATCGCCGCCGACCTGATCTACATCCCGCTCTACGCGTACAAGGGGCTGTGGCTGACCGGCGGCCTGTACCTGATCTTCCTGGCCCTCTGCGTGGTGGGGTTGCGGTCCTGGCGGGCGGACCTGCGTCGGCGCGCGGCGGCCACGCCGGTGCCGCCCGGCCCGGCGCCGGTGGCTGCGTGAGCGCGAGGAGTGAGCCGGGTCTGCGAGCCCCGCAGTCGCGAACTCTGGCTGCGACGTGAGCGCGACCGGGGCGGGCCCGTGCCGGTTCCGGCACGGCCTGGTGGTCGGCAAGTTCTATCCGCCGCACGCCGGGCACCATGCGCTCGTCGAGGCCGCCGCGGCCCGCTGCGCGGCGGTGACCGTGGTGGTGGCGCCGTCCCGACGCGAGTCGATCCCGCTGGACCTGCGGTTGGCCTGGCTGCGCGAGGTGCACGCCGGCACGCCGTGGGTGCGGTTCGTCGGCCGGTACGACGACCATCCGGTCGACTACGCCGACCCGGCGGTCTGGGACCTGCACTGCGCGGTGTTCGCCGACGCGCTGGGCGGCGAGTCGGTGGACGCCGTCTTCTCCTCCGAGGCGTACGGCGGGGAGCTGGCCCGCCGGTTCGGCGCGGTCGCGGTCGACGTGGACCCGCGGCGGCGGGCGGTACCGGTCTCCGGCACCGCGGTGCGCGCGGACCCGGCGGCGCACTGGCGGTGGCTGAGCGCGCCGGTGCGGGCGTGGCTGGTCCGCCGCGTCGTGGTGGTCGGCGCGGAGTCCACCGGCACCACGACCATGACGCGGGCGCTCGCCGAGCGCTTCCGCACCGCCTGGGTCCCCGAGTACGGCCGTGAGCTGACCGCCCGCAAACTCGCCACGCTGCGCCGCTCCCGACCGGACGCGACCGTCTTCGACGTCACCTGGGACCGGGACGACTTCGTCGAAGTGGTACGCGAGCAGCAGGCCGCCGAGGACGCCGCGGCACGGGTCAGCGGCCCGCTGTTGTGCTGCGACACCGACGCCCGGGCCACCGCGCTCTGGGAGGAGCGCTACCTGGGGTCGTCGTCGGCCGAGGTCCGGGCCGCCGCCCGCCGCCCGGCGCTCTATCTGCTCACCGACCACGAGGGGGTGCCCTTCGCCGACGACGGCCTGCGCGACGGGGAACACCTGCGGGCGTGGATGACCGGGCGGTTCCGCGTGGAGCTGGCCGCCAGCGGGGTGCCGGTGGTCGAGCTGCGCGGCACGCACGAGGAGCGGCTGGCCACCGCGGTCGCCGCGGTCGAGGATCTGCTCGCCGCCGGGTGGGCGTTCACCGACCCGCTGCTGCCCGCCCACTGAGGCCCTCGTCCGCACCGCGCCGCGCCGCGCCGCACCGCACCGCACCGGAGTGTGCCGGGCGCGCCGGCACCCGGCGGTGCTGCCCGCGCCCGAGAGCCGCCGGCGCGAGGAGAGAAAGGCTAGCCTCCTAGGACGTCCCGCGAATACGTGAGGAGCGGCACCCGATGACGGCAGATCGGCGCCCGGAGATGCGCTACCGGGCCGGCATGGTGAACAATGGCGGCCGAGGAGGGGAGTATTCCCCCGTGACGGAGTCGTCAGCACGGAAGAGCGCCAGCACCCCCCGGTCGCTCGACCCGGCTCCGTCGGTCGGAGTCCACCCGGGCGCCGGCGGAAGAGACCTCCGACAGTCACCACAGTCAGCGTCGACGCACCCCGGCCCAACACCCGGCGTACGGTGTGCCCGACGCTGCGTGTCTGCCGGAGGATGGATTTGAACGTGTCCGCATTGGTGTGGGCGGTAACCCTGACCGCGATGATCGCGGTCCTGCTCGCCGACCTGTTCATCATCGGCCGCCGCCCGCACGAGCCCAGCGTCCGCGAGTCCAGCCTGTGGGTCGGCTTCTACGTGGTGCTGGCGCTGCTCTTCGGCGTGGTGCTCTGGGTGACGGCCGGGCCGAGCGTGGCCGGCCAGTTCTACACCGGCTGGCTGACCGAATACAGCCTCTCGGTGGACAATCTCTTCGTCTTCGTGATCATCATGGCCCGCTTCGGGGTGCCCCGGCAGTACCAGCAGAAGGTGCTGCTCATCGGCATCCTGTTGGCGCTGGTGATGCGCGGTGGGTTCATCGCCGCCGGCTCGGCGCTGATCTCCCAGTTCTCCTGGGTGTTCTACATCTTCGGCGCGTTCCTGATCTACACGGCGGTGAACCTGGCCCGACAGGGCGAGCCGGACGAGGACGAGTTCAGCGAGAACCTGTTGATCCGGTGGAGCCGCAAGGCGCTGCCGCTGTCCCGGGACTTCGACGGGGCGAAGATGACCACCCGGGAGAACGGGCGGCGACTGTTCACCCCGATGCTGATCGTGATGATCGCGATCGGCACCACCGACCTCATCTTCGCGCTCGACTCGATCCCGGCGATCTTCGGGATCACCCAGGAGCCGTACCTGGTGTTCACCGCGAACGTCTTCGCGCTGATGGGGCTGCGGCAGCTCTACTTCCTGCTGGGCGGTCTGCTGGACCGGCTCATCTACCTCAGCTACGGGCTGGCCGTGGTGCTCGGCTTCATCGGCGTGAAGCTGGTGCTGGAGGCGTTGGCCGACAACAACCTGCCGTTCATCAACGGCGGTGAGCACGTGGCGTGGGCGCCGCACATCCCGATCTGGCTCTCGCTGACGGTCATCCTCGGCACGCTGGCCGTGGCCACGGTGGCGAGCCTGGCCAAGTCGTCGCGGGACCGGCGCCGGGAACTGGCCGAGGCGCGTCGCTGACCGCGCCGGTGTCCGGGGCGGACACGCCCCGGACACCGGGTCAGACGCGGTGCGCGCCGACCAGGGTGGCGACCCGGTCCGGGGGCAGTTCCTCCTCGACCACCCGGCGGGTGAGGTAGCAGGCGTGCAGCATCCGGCGCCGGCCGCCGTGCGGCTCGGCCGTGACGATCCCGACGTGGTGGATGCGCCGGCCGGGGCGGGCGAAGAAGTAGAGGTCGCCGGGGCGCTCGTCGTCCAGCGCCAGCGGCGTGGTCGCCTCGGCCTGGTCGTCCGCGTCGCGGGGCAGCGTGACGCCGTACCGCCGCCAGGCCAGGTGCACCAGACCGGAGCAGTCGATGCCGTCGGTGGACAGGCCGCCCCAGATGTAGACCAGGTCGCGCAGCCGCTCGGCGACCGCGAGCACCTCCTTGGCCTGGGGCCGCTCGGCGGGCAGCGGCACCAGGTCGCCCTCCGGGGCCCAGAGCGGCTCGACCCGCCCGGGCGCCCGGACCGGCCGCCAGCCGTCCGCCGGCCGGCCGGCGGAGGTGAGGTGGGTGCCCAGGGTCACCCCGGTGAGCGCCGGCGACCCGCCGGCGGCCTCGTGCAGTGTGGTCCGGCGGACGTCGACCACCAACGCGGACCCGGTCGGACCGGTGTCGGCGGGCGCGGCCAGGTGGGCCGACCGCATCCAGCCCGGGTAGCCGCGAGGGTCCAGCTTGGCGGCGGGCTGCCCGAGGGCGACCACCCGGACCCAGCCGTCCGGCCCGGCCCCGGTGACCAGCACCGGCTCGCCGAGCAGCAACTGGGTCAGGACGCAGTCGCCGACCCACTGGTCGCGATCCATCCCGGCGACCCAGGCGGCGACGTCGGGGCGGTCGCGCAGGGCGGGTCCGTCGATCGGGCGGACCGCGTCGGGGTCTGCCCACAGGGTCGCCACCGGGACCCGTACCACGGCCTGGTGGCCCGGTTGAGGCGTCATCCGCACCCCTCCTCCCACGCTCCTGTGGGGGACCCTATGAAAAAATCCAACCTCACTCAACCGTGGCGCTGAACTTTAGCTTCATTCACGTCGGCGATGCCGAGCCCCGGGGCGTCCGGCAGCAGCACGTCCGCGCCCTCGTACCGGAGCCCGCCGGTGACCGGCGACCAGGCCAGCCACCAGGCGGCGTCGAGATCCGACACGGCGGTGGTGCCGTGCGCGGCGGCCAGGCTGGCCGCGGCGCCCACGCCGACCGGACCCTCCATCATCGAGCCGACGATCGTGCCCATGCCGTGCGCGGCGGCCAGGTCCAGCAGCGTGCGGGCCGGTTGCAGGCCGCCGCACTTGGCCAGCTTCACGTTGACCATGTCGGCCGCCCGCCGGCGGATCACCTCGACCAGGTCGCGCACGTCGAAGACCGACTCGTCGGCGAGGATGGGCACCGCCACCCGGTCGCTGACCCAGGCCAGCCCGTCCAGGTCACGGCGGTGCACCGGCTGCTCGACCAGCTCGACGTCGAGCCCGGCGTCCTCGATGCCGCGGATCACCCGGACCGCCTCGCGCGGCGTCCAGCCCTGGTTGGCGTCCAGCCGGATCCGCGCGTCCGGGCCGACGGCGGCGCGCACCGCGCGGACCCGGTCCAGGTCGCCGTGGGCGTCGGTGCCGACCTTGAGCTTCAGCACCGTGAAACCCTCGGCCCGGCGCCGACCGGCCGCCGCGGCCAGGTCGACCGCGTCGCCGGCGGCCAGCGTGACGTCCGTCGGGACGCGCAGCGCGGTGCCGCCGAGCAACCGCACCAGGGGCACGCCGAGCCGCCGCGCGGCCAGGTCGTGCAGCGCCACGTCGACGGCCGCCTTCGCCGACTCGTTGCCCACCACGGCCCGGCGCACCTGTCGGCAGCGGGCCTGGAGGTCGTCCGCGTCGCGACCGGTCAGCAGCGGGGTGAGCAGTTCGCGGACGCACGCCTCCGCGCCGCCGATCGACGCGCCGGTGACCTGCCAGACCTGCGGGGCCTCGCCGAACCCGGACCGGCCGTCGCTGTCGATCACCTCGACGATCAGGGTCTCCACGGAGGTGGTGCTCCGCAGCGCGGTGACGAACGGGGTGTGTAAGGGGGCCGAGAGCCGGTGGGTGCGTACCGCCGCGATCGTCATGTGGGGCACCCTATAGGCACTGGTGGCGAGCAGGGGAGGGCCGATGACCGGGCGGGACTGGGAGCTGGTGGGCGCGCCGAACGCCCGTGACCTGGGCGGGCTGCCGACGACCGACGGGCGGCGGGTCCGTGCCGGGCGGCTCGTCCGGACCGCGGCGCTGGGCCGGCTGACCGACGACGATCTGCCGGTGCTGGGCAAGCTCGGCACGGCCTGCGTGGTGGACCTGCGCGCCGTGCAGGAGCAGGAGGTGGCGCCGCCGGACCGGCTGGTGGGCGCGCCCCGCGTGGTGCACCTGCCGGTGTACGACGCGGCCCACCCGGTGTTCACCTACGTCTCGGCCGTGTTGCAGGGGCACGACCTGGCGGCGTACGCGGAGTTGGCCCGCGAGGGCATGCCGGGGGCGATGACGGCGATCTACCGCTGGTTCGTCACCGGGGAACCGGCGCGGGCGGGGTTCGGCGCGGCGGTGCGGCTGGCCGCGGACGGCGCGAACCTGCCGTTGCTGTTCCACTGCTCCGCCGGCAAGGACCGCACCGGATGGCTGTCGGTGGTGCTGCTGACCGCGCTGGGCGTGCCGGAACCGGCGATCCGGGCCGACTACCTGCGGCACAACGAGCTGACCGAGAGCCTGCGCGAGGTGCTGCTGACGGCGATGACGCGCCGTCGGCCGGACCTCGACCCGGCGGTGGCCCGGCCACTGCTGGAGGTGCGCGCGGAGTACCTGGACGCCGCGTACGACGAGGTGCGCCGGGCGCACGGCTCGTTCGAGGCGTACCTGCGCGACGGGCTGGGCGTGACCGACGAGGTCCGGGCGGGGCTGCGGGAGCAGTTGCTGGAGTAGCGGCTCAGCCGGCCAGCTCGTGCCGGGCGTCCCACACCCGCGCGGAGACGTGCGCGATGAGCCGGCACGCGTCGTCCTCGACCTGCTCGCCGTCCGCGCCGCCGTCGGCCAGGTCGGTGGTCGTGCACACCACGATCGCGTACGGCGGCGCGTCGTCCGGGAAGACCACGCCGGCGCCGTGGCGGACGCCGCGTACCCAGCCGTTCTTGTGCGCGATGCGGGTGCCGTCGGGCAGCCCGGCGGCCAGGTCCTCACGGTGTTCCTGGGCGACGAGCACGTCGAGCATGGCGGCGCAGCCGGCCGGCGAGGCGAGTGGGCCGGGCCGGCTCGCGCCCAGCGTCAGCTCGCCGAGGAGGGCGGCCAGGTCGGCGGCGGTGACCAGGTTGTCGATGCCGGCGTCGCGGGCGGCGAAGTCCTCGATGCCGCGGCCGGTGACGCTGTGCCGCGCGCCGGCCCGCGCCCAGGCCTCCGCCACGGCGGGCAGCCCGACCTGGCCTACGCACAGGTTCGTGGCCAGGTTGCTGGACCGGATGATCATGCGTTCGGCGAGCCAGCGCAGCGGCGCGGTACCGCCGACGGCGTCCCAGACCGCCTCGTCGTTGTCGTAGTCGCGGGCGTTGGCGAAGCGGGGCGCGCCGGGCTGGGCGGAGTCGAACGCGTTGCGCACCGGCACCGCCGCGTCCAGGTCGAGCCGGCCGGCCTCGGCGGCCCGGTGCAGCGCCACCAGCACGGCCACCTTCATGGTGCTCGCCGCGTAGTGGGTGGCGTCGGCCTGTCGGGTCCAGACGGGCCGGGCGCCGGGACGTCCCACGTACGCGGAGACGGTGCCGGGCACCCGGTCCAGGTGCGCGTCGAGCTCGTCCCAGATCATGGGCCGACCGTAGCCGATCTTCTCGACGCGCGGGGCTGCGGCGCGGCCGGTACGGCGTTAACGTGCCAGGATGGCGACCGCTTTGTACGACGACATCGCCGACTGGTACGAGGAGTACGCCACGGTCGGTTCGGCGACCTACATGGACCGGGTCCAGTCGGTGCTGGCGGAGCTGCTGGGCGGCGGCCCGGGTCGCTGTCTGGACCTGTGCTGCGGCACCGGGGCGCACGCCGCCGAGCTGGCCCGGCTCGGCTGGACGCCGGTCGGCGTGGACCTGTCGGCCGGGCAGCTCCGCCACGCCCGGGCCCGGCTGCCGGTGGCCCGCGCCGACGCGACCGCGCTGCCGCTGGCCGACGGCGCGGTGCCGGCCGCGGTCTGCGTGCTGGCGCACACCGACATGCCGGACTATCCGGCGGCGGTCGCGGAGATGGCCCGGGTGCTGGCGCCGGGCGGCCGGCTGGTGCACGTCGGGGTGCATCCGTGCTTCTGTGGCGCGTTCGCCGACCGGTCCGACCCGGAGCGGGTCGTGATCGACGGCGGTTACGCCGAGCCGGAGCACACCTTCCGGTCCTGGAACTCGCACGGGGTGCGGGCCCGGGTGGGCGCCTGGCACCTGCCGCTGGCCGACCTGCTCACCGCCGTCACCGCCGCCGGCCTGGTGCTCGACCGGGTGGTCGAGTCCGGCTCCGCCCCGATCCCCGACGTCCTCGCCCTCCAGGCCACCAAGCCCGCCTGACCCCCACCCGACGGGGGAGACGGCGGAGCCCGGTCCGCCAGGGGGCGGGCCGGGCTCCGGTGGTGCGCGGGGTGGGTCAGCCGGCGTGCTTGCGGCGGGCGGCCATCCGGCCCCGCTGCGTCTGGTCGAGGATCACCTTGCGGATGCGCACCGCGGTCGGGGTGACCTCGACGCACTCGTCCTCGCGGCAGAACTCGAGCGCCTGCTCCAGCGACAGCTTGCGCGGCGGGATCAGCTTCTCGGTCTCGTCGGAGGTCGACGCCCGCATGTTGGTGAGCTTCTTCTCCTTGGTGATGTTGACGTCCATGTCGTCGGAGCGGGAGTTCTCCCCGACGATCATGCCCTCGTACACCTCGGTGGTCGGCTCGACGAAGAGCTGGCCCCGCTCCTGCAGGTTGATCATCGCGAACGAGGTGACCGCGCCCGCCCGGTCGGCGACCAGCGAGCCGTTGTTGCGGGTACGCAGCTCACCGAACCACGGCTCGTACGACTCGAAGACGTGGTGCAGGATGCCGGTGCCCCGGGTGTCGGTGAGGAACTCGGTGCGGAAGCCGATCAGGCCGCGCGCCGGGACCAGCCACTCCATCCGGATCCAGCCGGTGCCGTGGTTGACCAGCTGCTCCATCCGGCCCTTGCGGGTGGCGAGGAGCTGGGTGATCGCGCCGAGGTACTCCTCCGGGGCGTCGATGGTCAGCCGCTCGACCGGCTCGCAGGTCCTGCCGTCGATCTCCCTGGTGACCACCTGCGGCTTGCCGACGGTCAGCTCGTAGGACTCGCGGCGCATCTGCTCGACCAGGATCGCCAGGGCCAGCTCACCGCGGCCCTGCACCTCCCAGGCGTCCGGCCGCTCGGTGGGCAGCACCCGCAGCGACACGTTGCCGACCAGCTCCTTGTCGAGCCGGTCCTTGACCATCCGCGCGGTGACCTTGGCGCCCTTGACCCGGCCTACCAGCGGCGAGGTGTTGGTGCCGATGGTCATCGAGATGGCCGGCTCGTCCACCGTGATCAGCGGCAGCGGGACCGGGTTCTCGGCGTCGGCGAGCGTCTCGCCGATCATGATCTCCGGGATGCCGGCGACCGCGATGATGTCGCCCGGCCCGGCGGACTCGGCGGGCTTGCGCTCCAGGCCCTCGGTCATCAGCAGCTCGGAGATGCGGACCCGCTGGGTGCTGCCGTCGGTGCGGCACCAGGCCACGGTCTGACCCTTGCTGATCGTGCCCTGGCGCACCCGGCACAGCGCGAGCCGGCCCAGGAACGGCGAGGCGTCGAGGTTGGTGACGTGCGCCTGGAGCGGCGCGTCCTCGTCGAACGCGGGGGCCGGGATGGTGTCCAACAGGGTGCGGAACAGCGGCTCCAGGCTGGTGCTGTCGTCCGGGATCGCGCCGTCGGCCGGCTGGGTCAGCGAGGCGATGCCGTCGCGGGCGCAGGCGTAGACGATCGGGAAGTCGATCTGCTCCTCGTCGGCGTCCAGGTCGAGGAAGAGCTCGTAGGTGTCGTCCACGACCTCCTTGATCCGGGCGTCCGGGCGGTCCACCTTGTTGATCACCAGGATGATCGGCAGCCGGGCGCGCAGCGCCTTGCGGAGCACGAACCGGGTCTGCGGCAGGGGGCCCTCGCTGGCGTCGACCAGCAGCACCACGCCGTCGACCATGGTCAGGCCGCGCTCGACCTCACCACCGAAGTCGGCGTGGCCGGGGGTGTCGATGATGTTGATGGTGACCGGGTCGCCGTCCGCCGGCAGGTATCGCACGCCGGTGTTCTTGGCGAGGATGGTGATGCCCTTCTCCCGCTCGAGGTCCATCGAGTCCATGACCCGCTCGGTGTCCTCGCCGCGGGCGCCGTAGGCGCCGGCCTGCCGCAACATGGCGTCGACCAGGGTCGTCTTGCCGTGGTCGACGTGGGCGATGATGGCGACGTTGCGGAGGTCGGTGCGAAGCTGCATACCCTCCATACTCCTGTCTGCGGTTGCCGGGGCACGCCTCGGGGTCACCCCGAGATGGCCCGGATCTGTGTCGAAAGTGCTGGGCCGACCGTTCCAGCCACTGGCATGCTGGCTCCCGTGCGGGGTGCCGAATGCCTGATCTGCTGAACTGGCTGCAGGAGCTGCCGCCCCTGCTGATCTACCTGGTCGCCGCGATGATCGTCGCGGGCGAGACCGCGGTGATCTTCGGGCTGCTGGTGCCGGGCGAGGCGACCCTGCTGCTGGTCGGCTTCCTAGCGTACGCGGGGACGCTACGGCTCGCCCCCGCGCTGGCGGCGATGGTGGCCGCCGCCGTGATCGGAGACACACTCGCCTACCGGGCCGGGCGGCGTCACGGGCCGCGGCTGCGCGCCTCCGGGCTCGGCGCCCGGATCGGGCCGCACCGGTGGCGACGCGCCGAGGAGTTGCTGGACCGGCTGGGCGGGCGCGGCATGATGGCCGCGCGCTGGGTCGCGTTCGCCCGCACGCTGGCGCCCCGGCTGGCCGGCGGCGCCGGGATGTCGTACCGGCGGTTCGCGCCGTGGAACCTGGCCGGGGTGGTGAGCTGGGTCGGCGCGTCCGTGCTGGCCGGTTATCTGGCCGGCGAGTCGTACCGGCGGGTGTCGGACCTGCTCGGCCGCGCCACCGGCGCGGTGCTGATGCTGCTGCTGTGCCTGCTCGGCGTGGTGCTGGCCGGCCGTTGGCTCGGGCGCAATCCGGACCCGGCCCGGGCGTTGGCGGCCCGCGCCGCCGCGCTGCCACCGCTGCGCTGGCTCCGGGCCCGGTACGGGGTGTTGTTCCTCCTGCTCGGCATGCGCGTCGGTCCGGTCGGCGCGTGGCTGGTCAACCTGGCGTTCGGGCTGGCGCTGCTGTTCGCCGCCGGGCTGGCGGTGGCGGCCCTACTGGCGGCGGTGGTCCGGCACAGCGGGCTCGGGGTGCTCGACGGGCTGGTCGGCGACTGGTTCGCCGCCCGGCGTACCCCGGGGGTGGCGGACGCGGCGCTGGCCCTCGTGTCGGTGCTGCGCGGCTGGGTGTTGATCACCGCGGTGGCCCTGGTGGCGGCGGTGGTGGCCCGGCGGCACCGGCCCTGGCGGGCGGACCTGCTCGGGGTGGTCGGCACGGTCGGTGCGGCGGTGCCCTTGGTGCTGCTGGTGGGGGTGGTCGACCTGACCGGTCCGGGCGTCCCGGACCGGGTCCGGGACCTGTTCCCCGGCCAGAACGCGGTGGTGACGGCGAGTTTCGGCACGCTGGCCTGGCTGCTGGCGCGCGGCGCGCGCTGGCCGGTCGGGGTGGCGGTCTGGACGGTCGCTTCGGCCGGGGTGGTGGCGGTCACCGGCGCGCGGCTCTACCTGGGCTGGAGCGCGGCCAGCGGCACCGCCTCGTCGGTGCTGCTGGGCGCCGCCTGGACCGCCGTGTTCGTGATCGCCTGGTCGACCCGGAACCGGGCGGCGAGCGGGGACGGCCGGCTCGACCCGGCTGCGGGCGTCGACCCGTCCGACCCGGCTGCGGGCGTCGACCGGTCCACCCTGGCGGCGGGTGCTGATCCCGCCAACCCGGCGGACGCCGGCCCGGACGGCCCGGACGCGGGAGAGGGGCCGCCGCGGCCCCGGGCGCACCGGCCGGCGTCGCGGGGGCCCCGGACCCCCGTCGATCCCTGCTAGGGTGCGCCGGACGGGGGACCACGGGGAGGATCGATGCGGCGAGGAGTCGGCCGGTGGGCCGCGGCTGCGGTGGCGGCACTGCTGGCGGCGGGCACGGTGACCGGGTGCGGCGGCGAGGAACGGCCGGTCCGCGAGGTGGCGGCGGAGCTGCCCACGGCGGCTCCGGTCGAGGAGCCGGCGGAGGCGCCGGCCGACGCGCCGAGCGAGGCGCCGCCGGCGGTCGAGGCGATCGGTGGCAAGCCCAGCCCCAGCGCGAAGGCGAGCGGGAAGCCACGGCCGAAGCCGTCCCGCACGTCGACGGCGCCGTTGGCCCGGCCGAAGCCGCCGACCGAGACGCGGGTGCCGCCGCCCCCGCCGAAGCCGGCGCCCAGCGGCTGCAAGCCCACCCACCGGGGCACCAAGGCGACGCAGAGCCAGGTCAAGGCGGCGCTGGCCGACGCGGCGGCCCGCACCTACTGGCCCACCTCCGCGCCCGACATCCGCGTCCCGTCGGCGCTGATGAAGGCGACCGCCTGGCAGGAGAGCGGCTGGCAGTCGACAATCGTGGCCTGCGACGGCGGCGTCGGGCTGATGCAGGTCATGCCGGCCACCGCGGAGTGGATGAACCAGCGGTTCGAGCAGTCGTACGACATCGACGACTACCGGGACAACGCCTACCTGGGCGGCACCTATCTGGCCTGGTTGACGAAGTACATCGGCGACATGTACTTCGAGTCGGACTACCGGCTGGACGCCTCGCTGTGCACCGCCGAGCTGAACTCCTGCCTGCTCAACGCCGTGATCTCGGCGTACAACTACGGGCACGGCGCGGTGGCCCGGGAGGGGCAGCCGCTGGCGATCCCCAACCCGCAGTACGTCCACAACGTCCGCGAGCTGATGACCAGCTGCGAGTGCCTCGGTTTCTGAGCGGCCCGCGGCGACCGGGCGTCGGCGTGCTGCCGACGCCCGGTCACCTGGTCAGTCCCGCGCGGTGACCGGCTCGGCCGGTGCGTGGGCCGCCTCGGTGGGCGCGTCCGGGTCGCGGGTGATCCGCCCGGGCCACCAGAACCGGTCGCCGAGCAGGAACGCCAGCGCCGGCACCAGCACGGTACGGACGAGCAGCGTGTCCAGCAGCACGCCGACGCAGACGATGATCCCGATCTGGGTGAGCGTGATCAGCGGGAGCACGCCGAGCACCGCGAAGACCGCGGCCAGCAGCACGCCGGCGCTGGTGATGACGCCGCCGGTGACCCGCAGCGCGGACAGCATGCCGTCGCGGGTCCCGGTCCGACGGGCGTCCTCCCGGGCCCGGGTGACCAGGAAGATGTTGTAGTCCACGCCGAGTGCGACCAGGAACACGAACGCCAGCAGCAGCACGCCGCTGTCCAGCGCCGGGAAGCCCAGCACGTGGTCGAAGAGCAGCCAGGCGGCGCCGAGGCTGGCGAAGAACGACGCGATCACGGTCAGCACCAGCAGCAGCGGGGCCAGCAGGCCACGCAGCAGCAGCACCAGCACGGCGCCGACAAGCAGCAGGATGATCGGCAGGATCAGCCGCAGGTCCCTGGTGTTGGCCTGGTCGGAGTCGTAGGTGGCGGCGACCGTGCCGCCGACCAGTGCGCCGTCCGGGGCGTCCGCCCCGGCGACGGTGGGGGGCGCGGAGTCGGGCACGGCGGCGACCGCGTCGCGCAGCGCCGTCACGGCCCGGTCGGAGGCGGCGGTGCCGGGCTCGGCGGTGAGCACCACGTCGACCTGGGCGACCCGGTCCCCGGCGAGGCCGGGCCGGGCCGAGGCGACACCGTCGACCGCGCCGGCGGCGGCGAGCACCGCGGGTGCCGCCTGCGGGTTGGTGAGCACCGCGACCGGCTGCGTGCTGCCGGCCGGGAAGGCGCGGGCGAGCGTCTCCGCGCCGGCGACCGCCTCGGGCCGCTCCCGGAACTGCTCGGTCTCGGACAGGCCGGTGCGGATGCCCAGCCCGCCGAGCGCGAGGCCGGCGAGCAGCAGCGTGGCCAGCACCGCGACCGGCAGGGGCCGGCGGACGACCAGCTCGCCGAGGCGGCCCCAGAGCCGGCCCTCCCGGGCGGCGCTGCCGACGCGCGGAACGAACGGCCAGAACAGGCCCCGGCCGAACAGCACCAGCGCGGCGGGAAGCACGAACAGGGCGGAGAGCATGGCGAACACCACACCGATGGCGCACGCCACCGCGAGTGCCCGGTTGGTCTCCTGCTCGGACAGCAGCAGCGTGAGCACGCCGAGGACGACGGTGCCGCCGCTGGCCAGGATCGGCTCGGCGGTGCGGCGCAGCGCGGCCCGCATGGCGGTGAACCGGTTCTCCTCGCGGCGCAGCTCCTCGCGGTAGCGGGCGATGAGCAGCAGGGCGTAGTCGGTCGCGGCGCCGAAGACCAGCACGCTGGCGATGCCGGTGACCTGGCCGCTGGGCAGGTAGATCCCCAGCGCGGGCACGACGGTCTCGACCGTGCGCAGGGTGAACTGCTCGGCGGCGGCCACCACGAGCAGCGGCACGAGCCACAGGAACGGGCTGCGGTAGGTGATCAGCAGCAGCAGCGCCACGACGGCGGCGGTGACCAGCAGCAGCGTGGTGTCGGCGCCCTGGAAGACCTTGCTCAGGTCGGCGGTGAAGGCGGGACCGCCGGTGACCTCGACGGTCAGGTCGTCGGGCAGGTCGGCCACCGCGTCGCGCACCTTGCCCACCTCGTCGACCACGGCCTGCTGGTCGCCCGCGGTGGACAGCGGCACGGCGACCAGCGCCACGGTGCCGTCGGGGGAGAGCTGGGCGGGGGCGACCCGGCCGCCGACGGCGAGCGGGCCGAGCTTGCCGGCCGCGGCGTCCAGCGCGGACCGGTCGGACGCGCTGAGCGGAGCCCGGTCGGCGCGGCTGACCACGACCAGCGCGGGCTGGGTGTCCCGCGACGGCAACTGGTCCTGGAGGCGCTCGACCTGGGTGGACTGCCACTCGACGGAGAGGCCGGTGGCGGAGACCGGTTCGGGGTTGTCCGGTCGGGGTAACCCGAAGACCACCGCGCCGACGACGAGTGCGGCGGCCACGGTGAGCCAGGCGGCCAGCCGGCCCCGGGCTACGCGGGTGAACAGTGACATCGGATGCCCTCTTGATCCTGCGGGATGATTCTCGCCAGCCGAGTATCTTGATGAGCGAGATTATCCGGCAAGGCTCTATGCTGCAAGCCGGACCGAGGGGATGGCGGCGAGCGGTGACGGGGCACGGCATGTACCGGCGACGGAGCGACCCACGGGGGCGCATGGTCGCGGAGATCACCAACGACCTGCGTCGTTACTCGGCGGACGCCCAGCACGTCGGGCACGCGTTCGCCGGGCTGCACGGGTTGAACCCCACCGATCTCCAGGCGCTGATCGCGGTGATGGAGGCCGAGCTGGTGGGCGAGCCGATCACCCCCGGCCGCCTCGGCGAGGTGCTCAACCTCTCCTCCGGCTCGGTGACCGCGCTCGTCGACCGGCTGGAGCGCGCGGGGCACATCCGGCGCGACCGGGACACCACCGACCGCCGCAAGATCCTCCTGCACTACGCCGACCGCGGCGCGACGCTGGCGCAGAGCTTCTTCGGCCCGCTGGGCCGGCGTACCGACCAGGTGATGGACCGGTTCACCGACGAGGAGTTGGCCGTGGTGCACCGGTTCATGGGCGAGATGGTGCACAGCATGCGGGCGCACCGCGACGAGGTGCGCGCCGCCCGCGGCACCACCACCGAACCGTCCGGCGACCGCTGACCGTGCGGCTCGTCACCCGGCTCGCCGCGGCCGTGCTGCGGCTGCCCGCTGCCCGCGTCGGCCGGGTCACCGTCACCCGGGACGCCCCGGTGCGGGTCCGCGACGGGGTCACCCTGCGCACCGACCACTACGCGCCGGACCTGCCGGGCGCGGCCTGCGTGCTGATCCGTACCCCGTACGGGCGGGGCGGCCCGATGCGGCTGCTCGGTCGCCTGGTCGCCGAACGCGGTCATCACGTGGTGATCCAGTCCTGCCGTGGCACGTACGGCTCCGGCGGCGAGTTCGACCCACTGGTGCACGAGCGCGACGACGGTCTGGACACGCTCGACTGGCTGCGCCGGCAGCCCTGGTGGACCGGCGTGTTCGGCATGTTCGGCGCCAGCTACCAGGGCTTCGTGCAGTGGGCGGTGGCCGCCGAGGCCGGTGACGAGCTGCGCGCGATGGTCGCCGTGGTGACCGCCTCGGCCACCCGCGACTCGACGTACGCGGGCGAGTCGTTCGCGCTGGACACGGTGCTCACCTGGGCGGAGCTGCTCCAGGCGCAGACCGTGCCCTGGCTGGCCCGGCAGTGGGAACTCAAGCGCGGCCAGCCACGGCTCGTCCGGGCGCTGGCCCACCTGCCGCTGGTCGAGGCGGACCGGGTGGCCACCGGCGTGACCGTGCCGTTCTTCCAGGAGTGGCTGCGCCACCACACGCCGGGCGCGGACTACTGGCGAGCCCGGGTCTTCGGCGACCGGATCACCGAGGTGCGGGCGCCGGTCGCGATGGTCAGCGGCTGGCAGGACATCTTCCTCCCGGCCCAGCTCGACGACTACGCCCGGCTGCGCGCCACCGGCGCCCGGCCACGGCTGACCGTCGGCCCGTGGACCCACGGCAGTCCGGGTCTGCTGGTCGCGGCGCTGCGCGAGGGGCTGGACTGGTTCGACGAGCACCTGGCCGGTCGACCGGCGTCCCCCGGCGCGGAGGTGGCGCGCGCGCCGGTGCGGGTGCACGTGGGCGGCGTCGGGGGCGGGTGGCGTGACCTGCCCGACTGGCCGCCGCCCGGCACGCCGACGCGCTGGCACCTGCGTCCCGGTGGCGGCCTGTCGCCCGCCCCGCCGGTGGGCGGCCCGCCGGACCGGATCCGGTACGACCCGGCCGACCCGACCCCGTCGCTGGGCGGCCCGCTGCTGGTGGCCCAGCGGGCGGGCGCGGTGGACAACCGGCCGGTGGAGTCCCGCCCGGACGTGCTGACCTACACCGGTGAGCCGCTCGACGACCCGGTCGAGGTGATCGGGCCGGTGCACGCCGAGATCCACCTGCGCAGCGAGCTGTCCTACCTGGACGTGTTCGTGCGGCTGTGCGACGTGGACCGGCGCGGCCGGTCCTGGAACGTCTGCGACGGCCTGGTCCGCGTCGAACCGGGCCGGTTCCCGGCCGGCGCGTCGGGCGTGGTGCGGGTGCCGGTCACGCTCTGGCCGACCGCGTACCGGTTCGCGTCGGGGCACCGGCTGCGCCTCCAGGTCTCCGGCGGCGCCCACCCGCGCTGGGCGCGCAATCCCGGCACCGGGGAGCCGCTCGGCACTGCTGTCACGCTGCGTGCGGGATGGCGCGAGGTGGTGCATGATCCCGAGCATCCCTCGGTGTTGCTGCTGCCGGTCGCGCGGCTCGACGGATAGTCACCAATAACGTCTTTGAGCTGGGCATTCCTGCCAATGAGGGATAGGCTTCCCGCAAGTGCCCGTTGCTGTGCAGCCATCCGGCAGGGGCGCGTCCGCAGATCTCAAGCCATCACACGTAGTGATGATCGCTCCCTTGTCGACATCGCTCGAAAGGGGATCCGCCATGACGTCGGCTCCGGCGAACCTGCTGGCCGTCCGCAGCCTGTTACTCACCTACCTCAACGTCGACAAGAACGTCGTCCGGGATCAGGATCTCGAGCCGGCGGAGGTCGGCATCGTCGGTGATCCCAGCCACCGGGGCGGCTACCACTGCGGCTCGGACCGGGTGGTGACCAACGACTACTCGGTGGTGGAGTCCACCCGGGACCGTTCCGGGCTGACCCTGTACGCGTCCGCGTTGGACGTCGGCACGTTCTCGGTCCGCTCCGGCGGCGCCACCCACACGTTGCGCACGTTCTCCACCTGGCTGGTGGCGCAGTGCGCGGCGAACGCGGCCGACACCCGGGACATCCGGGAGGTCATCTACTCCGCGGACGGCCGCACCGTGCGGCGCTGGGACCGGCTGGGTCGGCGCACCAGCGGCGACAGCAGCCACCTCTACCACACCCACATCAGCTTCTTCCGCGACTCGACCAGGGCGGGCCGGGACCAGACCCCGTTGTTCCGCCGCTACCTCACCGCCATCGGGCTGATCGCCCCAGTGACACCGGAGGACGACATGGAACAGACCGACAAACTCGTCGGGAACACCGGCTCGACCAGCCGTACGGTCGGCGACGTGCTGGCCGACCTGCAGAACCTGCGTAACTGGCTGATCTCGCCGGTCAACACGGTCGGGTTGGTCAACCCGCCGCTGGCGAACTCCCCGCTCCAGCAGATGCTGGCGATGCTGCGGGCCTGGCCGGCGCTCGTGGCGCAGGTGACCGAGCTGTCCGGCAGGGACTTCACCGACGAGCAGCAGATCGTCACCGGCGTGCTCGCCGGGCTGCCGCCGGAGAAGATCGCCGAGGCCATCCCGCCGCAGATCGCCCGCGACGTCGCCGACGAGCTGTCCCGGCGGCTGACCGCCTGACCCGGCCGCGCCGCGACGACTGCCGCGTCGCGGCGTCGGGCATTCGGCAACAGTCATTGCGCAACAGCTCTTGCGAATGTCAGAGCGTCCCGGCCCGGCCGTGACCGCCCCGGCCGGCGCCTCCGCGCCGCCCGCGGTCGCGCCGTCCGGCGGCCTGTTCCGGCACCGCGACTTCCGGCTGCTCTGGACCGGCCACACCATCAGTGCGGTGGGCAGCAACATGACCGCCGTGGCGTTGCCGCTGGTCGCCGTGGCGGTGCTCGACGCCAGCACGTTCCAGGTGGCGGTGCTGACCGCCGCCGCCTGGTTGCCCTGGCTGCTGGCCGGCCTGCCGGTCGGGGCGTGGGTCGACCGGGTCCGTCGTCGGCCCGTGATGATCGCCGCCGACCTGGTCGCCGCCGCGTTGTTCGCCGGCGTCCCGGTCGCCGCGCTGCTCGACCTGCTCACCGTCGGGCACCTGCTGGTCGTGGCGCTCGGCGCCGGCCTGGCCCGGGTCTTCTTCGAGACCGCCGACCAGGTCTACCTGCCCACCCTGCTGCCGCCCGAGCAGGTGCCCCCGGCCAACGCCCGGCTGCACGCCACCCAGACCGCGAGCTACCTGCTAGGCCCCGGACTGGCCGGGCTGATCGCCCAGCTCGCCGGCGCGGTGACCGCGGTGGCGCTGGACGCGGTGAGCTTCCTGGCGTCCGCGCTGTGCCTGCACCGCATCCGCGCGGTCGAGCCACATCCGCGCCGGGCCGCCGGGACGGTGTCCCTGCGCCGGGACGTGGCCGACGGGCTGCGCTTCGTCACCCGGGACCCGTACCTGCGGGTGCTGACCGTCTTCGGCGCGGCGAGCAACATCGGGCTCACCGGCTACCAGGCGGTGCTGGTCGTCTTCCTGGTCCGCTCGGCCGGGCTGCCGCCCGGCCTGGTCGGTCTCCTGATCGGCCTGGCCAGCGTCGGCGGGGTCGTCGGCGCGGCGCTGGCCGCCCGGCTGGCCCGGCGGCTCGGCACCGCCCGCGCGCTGCTGCTCGCCGGCGCGCTCACCGGGCCGCCCGCGCTGCTGATCCCACTTGCCGGCCCCGGCGCGCGGGTGGCCTGGCTGGTGCTCGGCGGCGCGCTGGTGAGCCTGGGCGTGGCGGTCGGCAACGTGGTCAAGGGCAGCTTCCGGCAGACGTACACGCCGCACCGGCTGCTCGGCCGCGTCACCGTGAGCATGCACCTGCTCAACTACGGCACCATCCCGCTCGCCGCGCTGCTGGCCGGCATGCTGGGCGCCGCCTGGGGGCCGGCAGGCGCGATCCGGCTGATGACCGCCTGGCTGGCGCTCACCCCGTTGATCCTGCTGATCGGGCCGCTACGCCGGCGACATGAGCTGCCGGCGGCACCCGCCTGACGACGCGCTGCGGCGGCGGTCGGAGCCCGACCGCCGCCACCGGCACTACGTCACATCGGACGGACGTTGTCCGCCTGCGGGCCCTTCTGGCCCTGCGTCACCTCGAACTCGACCTTCTGGCCCTCGTTCAGCTCGCGGTAGCCGCCGCTCTGGATGGCCGAGTAGTGGACGAACACGTCCGGGCCTCCGCCGTCCTGCTCGATGAAGCCGAAGCCCTTTTCCGAGTTGAACCACTTGACCGTGCCGGTTGCCATGCGTCTCTCCCTGTTCAATGCGGGTGAGCACCGACCCGCGGTCGGTGATCGCCCCTGTACCTCCTCGACAGTAACCGCCCGAACCCGGATCCGCTGGCGGAAGTGCCGGCGTGGCTCACGAATACCTGCGAACCGGAAACCCTCCCCGACCCGACCCGGGGCACGGCATGCTTGCCCGGATGAGCACAACAACGGCGCTTGCCGACCTGGAACGGGAGATCACGGCGCCCGGTGCGGGCCCCGACCGCCTGCGCCTGGTGGCCACGCCGTTCGTGCCCGAGGTGCGGCTGCACCTGGCCGAGGACGCCATCCTGTGGTGGGCGCGGATGGAGGCCGCCGCCGGGCGGTCGCTCCCGCCGCCGTACTGGGCCTCGGTCTGGGCCGGTGGGCAGGCGCTGGCCCGGCACCTGCTCGACCACCCCGAACTCGCCGCCGGGCGGCGCGTGCTCGACCTGGGCGCCGGGTCCGGGCTGGTCGCCATCGCCGCCGCGCTCGCCGGGGCCGACCGGGTGGTCGCCAACGACGTCGACCCGTACGCGGTGGCCGCCGTCACCGTCAACGCGCGGGCGAACCGGGTCCGGGTGGCCGTCGACGGCGACGACCTGCTCGACGGGGTGGCCGGTGTCGACCTGCTGGTCGCCGGCGACGCCCTCTACGACGCCGAGCTGGCCGCGCGGATGCTGCCCTACCTGCGACGTTGCGCGGACCAGGGCGTCGAGGTGCTGGTCGGCGACCCGGACCGGGGCCACCTGCCGCCGGCCGGGCTGGAACTGGTGGCCAGCTACCCGGTGCCCACCACCGAGCCCTCGGTCGACTCCCCGGTACGCCGGGTCCAGGTGCTGCGCCCCCGCTGACCCTCGGGGATCGTCCGGAGGGGATCTCCGGGGCGGCTGGGGGATCACGCCCGATGTGCCGGGTGGTCGGCCGGGCATAGCGTGCTCGGCATGACGGCCCCGCTGACCCGGTTCGGGCAACCGCCCACCACCCCGCTGACGGGCCTGCTGGGCGTGGTGATGCTCGCGGACGGCGTACCCCTGCTCGGGCTGCTGGTGCCCGGCGACGCCGCGACCCTGGCGGCGGTAGGCGCGGGCCGGCCGGCCGGCCGGCGGCGCGGCGACCGGCTGACCGGGTCGGGTCCGGCCGCCACGGGGGAGGCCGGACCCGGCGCGGGTCACCAGCCGCGGGCCCGCCACTGCGGCACGGCGGGCCGCTCGGCGCCGAGCGTGCTGTCCTTGCCGTGACCCGGGTAGAACCAGGTCTCGTCCGGCAGCCGCTCGAAGAGCTTCGCCTCGACGTCGTCGATGAGCCGGCCGAACCGCTCCGGGTCCTGGTCGGTGTTGCCGACCCCACCGGGGAAGAGCGAGTCCCCGGTGAAGAGGTGCGGGGTGCCGGACGGGTCGCGGTGGAGCAGCGCGATCGACCCCGGCGTGTGCCCGCGCAGGTGGATCACCTCCAGCTCGCAGTCGCCGACCCGGACCGTGTCGCCCTCGTGCAGCGGCTCGGCGGCGATCGGCAGGCCCTCGGCGTCGTCGGCGTGCACCAGCGCGCGGGCGCCGGTCTTCGCGACCACCTCCTCCAGCGCGACCCAGTGGTCCATGTGCCGGTGGGTGGTCACCACCGTCGCCAGCCCGCCGTCGCCGACCAGCTCCAGCAGCCGGGGCGCCTCGTTGGCGGCGTCGATCAGCGCCTGCTCGCCGGTGGCGCGGCAGCGCAGCAGGTAGGCGTTGTTGTCCATCGGGCCCACCGACAGCTTGGTCACGGTGAGCCGGTCGAGTTCGCGCACGGCCGGCGGGCCGCCGGGCGTGACGTCTCCGGTGTAGGTCATGACGGGGTTCAGATCCATTCCGGTGGGTTCGGCAGAGGGCCGTCGGGATCGACGGTGAGCAGCTCGCCCGTGCCCCGGCCGGTCAGCCAGGCGGCGAGTTCCGGCGCGGGGCCGGTGATCGTGGGCGCGCCCTCGGGGTCGCCCACGACGAGGTCGCGCGCCGGGCCGTCGGGCCGCAGCAGCATGGCCGGCGCGGTCGGGTCGTCGGCCAGCCCGGTGGCCACCTCGTGCAGCAGCCGCTGGGCGAACGCCTCCGGCCAGTCCGCCGGCCGGTAGCCGGCAGCCAGGTCGACGTGGTGCACCTCGATCTCGCGCAGCCGGGCCCAGACCAGCAGCGCCGCCGGCCACGGGCCGCGCCGGGTCTGCACCGTGGCGCCCCACGCCCCGGGCGGCATCTCCGCCACCGCCACGTCGAAGCGCGGGCCGCTGCGACGCAGGTCGTCCAGGAGGTCGGCCGGGCCGCGCCCGGCGCCCGCCTCGATGTCGGCGTTCCGTGCCTCGACCGAGGCGTACATCGGGATGTCCGCGCCGGTTCGCGCGGCGGTGAGCAGGTTGACGAACCCGTCGGCGTTGCGGGCCAGGTGGGTGAGCACGTGCGCGCGGGTCCACCCCGGCAGCAACGACGGCGCCGCGACGTCCGCGGCGGCCAGGTCGGTCACGGTACGCAGCAGCCGGTCGTTCGCCTCGGCCAGCTCGCCGGTCAGCAGCAGGGGGTCAGTCGTCATCGGGTTCGACAGTAGCGGCCCGGCCCGCGCCGCGCCGCCGGGGAAATCGCTTTCGGCGCGTCGCCGCGCGTCCTACCGTCGGGGCCGACGGCTTCACGCCGTGACGCCGGGAGTCGGAGGGAGGTGGTGCGCATGCCGGTCCCCGCGCGTGTGTCCGCCCTGATCCCACGACCCCGATGAGGACGCCATGACCCTCGACCTGACCGCCCTCGGCTGGGACGCCGACTGGGCGACCCACCTCGATCGACGCGCCGACCACCGACCCGGGCGGGTGGCCCGGGTGGACCGCGGCGTGTGCACCGTGCTGCGCCCGGAGGGGCCGGTACGGGCGAGCCTCGGCGGCGGCGTGCTCGCCGCCGCGGCCCGTGACCTGACCGCGTTGCCCTGCGCCGGTGACTGGGTGCTGCTGGCCACCTGGCCGGACGGCCCGGTCACCGTGGAGGCGGTGCTGCCGCGGCGCACCGCGCTGGTGCGGCGTACCGCCGGCAAGGACGCCAGCGGCCAGGTGCTGGCCGCCAACCTCGACACCGCCGCGGTGATCGAGGCGGTGCACCCGGCACCGGACGCCGCCCGGATCGAGCGCCTGCTCTCCCTCGTCCACGAGTCCGGCGCCGAGCCGCTGGTGGTGCTCACCAAGGCCGACCTGGCCGCGGACCCGGCCGCGGTGGCCCGGCAGCTCGCCGAGCTGGCCCCGGGGGTGCCGGTGCTGCCGGTCAGCGCCGAGCGCGGCACCGGCCTGGCGCCGCTGCGCCGGCACGTCGCGCCGGGGCGCACGCTGGGCCTGCTCGGCCCGTCCGGGGCGGGCAAGTCGAGCCTGGTCAACGCGTTGGCCGGGGCTGCCGTGATGCCCACCCAGGCGATCCGCCGGGTGGACGGCAAGGGCCGGCACACCACCACCTGGCGGGCACTGGTGCCGGTCCCGGGCGGGGGCGCGGTGCTGGACACTCCCGGCGTCCGGGCGGTCGGCCTGCTGGACGGCGCCACCGGCCTGGACCGGGCGTTCGCCGACATCGCCGAGCTGGCCACCGGCTGCCGGTACGCCGACTGCGCGCACGACGCCGAGCCGGCCTGCGCGGTGCGGGACGCGCTGGACAGCGGCGCGTTGCCGGCCCGCCGCTGGGAGAGCTGGCGCCGGTTGCAGCGGGAGCTGGCGTACGAGAGCGGTCGTCGCGCGGCCCGGGTGGCCGCCGAGCGGCGGGGCGGCTGGCGCGGTGGGCGGCGACGCACCGGGCGTCCGGCGACGCCGCCCACTCCCGGCGCCCTCTGAACTGGGGGAATGTCCGCGCACCGGAAGTTGTCACACCTCGGGGCTAGAGTTGCCGGGGCGCTTTCCCTGCGCTTCGGTGACTGGGGAAATCACCCAGACACCTCGTGAAATCCACCCAGACCCGTCGTCTGGTGAACAGATCCGCCTCACATTCTTCTTCCGGGAGCACACGCACCGTGGCCGACCGTCTGATCATCCGTGGCGCGCGCGAGCACAACCTGCGTGACGTCAGTCTCGACCTGCCCCGGGACGCCCTGATCGTCTTCACCGGGCTCTCCGGCTCGGGCAAGTCCAGCCTGGCGTTCGACACCATCTTCGCCGAGGGGCAGCGCCGTTACGTCGAGTCACTGTCGTCGTACGCCCGGCAGTTCCTCGGCCAGATGGACAAGCCCGACGTCGACTTCATCGAGGGCCTCAGCCCCGCCGTCTCCATCGACCAGAAGTCCACCTCGCGCAACCCGCGCTCCACCGTCGGCACCATCACCGAGGTCTACGACTACCTCCGGCTGCTCTTCGCCCGCATCGGCGAGCCGCACTGCCCGGTCTGCGGCGAGCGGATCTCCAAGCAGAGCCCGCAGCAGATCGTCGACCGGGTCCTCGCGATGGCCGAGGGCACCCGGTTCATGGTGCTCGCGCCGGTGGTGCGGGGTCGCAAGGGCGAGTACGTCGACCTCTTCGCCGAACTCCAGGCCAAGGGCTACGCCCGGGCCCGGGTCGACGGCGTGGTGCACCCGCTGACCGAGCCGCCCAAGCTCAAGAAGCAGGAGAAGCACACCATCGAGGTGGTCATCGACCGGCTCAGCGTGAAGCCGAGCGCCAAGCAGCGGCTGACCGACTCGGTCGAGGCCGCGCTCGGCCTCTCCGACGGCCTGGTGCTGCTCGACTTCGTCGACCTGGCCGAGGACGACCCGGCTCGGGAGCGCCGCTACTCCGAGCACCTGGCCTGCCCGAACGACCACCCGCTCGCGATCGAGGACCTGGAACCCCGGGTCTTCTCCTTCAACGCGCCCTACGGCGCCTGCCCGGAGTGCACCGGCCTGGGCACCAAGAAGGAGGTCGACCCCGAGCTGATCATCCCGGACCCGGAGCGCACGCTGCGCGAGGGCGCGATCCAGCCCTGGGCCACCGGGCACAACCTGGAATACTTCCTGCGCCTGCTGGAGGCGCTCGGCGAGAGCCAGCACTTCGACGTCGACACGCCGTGGCGCGCGCTGCCGTCGCGGGCGCAGAAGACCATCCTGCACGGCTCCGACGACCAGGTCCACGTCCGCTACCGCAACAAGTACGGTCGGGAGCGCTCCTACTACACCGGCTTCGAGGGCGTGGTGCAGTGGATCGAGCGCCGGCACACCGACACCGAGTCCGAGTGGTCCCGCGACAAGTACGAGGGGTACATGCGGGACGTGCCGTGCGCGGCCTGCGGCGGCGCCCGGCTCAAGCCGGAGGTGCTCGCGGTCACGCTGGCCGGCAAGAGCATCGCCGAGGTCTGCAACCTCTCCGTGGGCGAGGCGGCCGACCTGCTCGCCGGCATCGAGTTGACCGACCGGCAGAAGATGATCGCCGAGCGCGTGCTCAAGGAGATCAACGCCCGGCTGAAGTTCCTGCTCGACGTCGGTCTGGACTACCTGTCCCTGGACCGGCCGGCGGGCACGCTCTCCGGCGGCGAGGCGCAGCGCATCCGGCTCGCCACCCAGATCGGCTCCGGTCTGGTCGGCGTGCTCTACGTGCTCGACGAGCCGTCGATCGGCCTGCACCAGCGGGACAACCACCGGCTCATCGAGACGCTGCTGCGGCTGCGCGGCCTGGGCAACACGCTGATCGTGGTCGAGCACGACGAGGACACCATCCGGGTGGCCGACTGGATCGTCGACATCGGCCCGGGCGCGGGCGAGCACGGCGGCAAGATCGTGCACAGCGGCTCGGTGCCGGCGCTGCTCGACAACGAGGAGTCGGTCACCGGCGCCTACCTGGCCGGTCGCCGGGCCATCCCGACGCCGGCCACCCGCCGTCCGCAGACGCCGGGCCGGGAGCTGGTGGTGCACGGCGCGCGCGAGCACAACCTGCGCAACCTCACCGTCAGCTTCCCGCTGGGCCAGCTCATCGCGGTCACCGGGGTCAGCGGCTCGGGCAAGTCGACGCTCGTCAACGACATCCTCTACACGGTCCTCGCCAACCAGATCAACGGCGCCCGGCTGGTGCCCGGCCGGCACACCCGGATCACCGGCCTGGAGCACGTGGACAAGGTCGTCGGCGTGGACCAGTCACCGATCGGGCGCACCCCGCGCTCCAACCCGGCCACCTACACCGGCGTCTGGGACCACGTCCGCAAGCTCTTCGCCGAGACCACCGAGGCCAAGGTCCGGGGGTACGGTCCGGGCCGGTTCTCGTTCAACGTCAAGGGCGGGCGCTGCGAGGCGTGCTCCGGCGACGGCACCATCAAGATCGAGATGAACTTCCTGCCGGACGTCTACGTCCCCTGCGAGGTGTGCAAGGGCGCGCGGTACAACCGCGAGACGCTCGAGGTGCACTACAAGGGCCGCACCGTCGCCGAGGTGCTGGACATGCCGATCGAGGAGGCGGCCGAGTTCTTCTCCGCCATCCCGGCCATCCACCGGCACCTCAAGACGCTCGTCGACGTCGGCCTGGGCTACGTGCGTCTCGGCCAGCCCGCGCCGACGCTCTCCGGCGGCGAGGCGCAGCGCGTGAAGCTCGCCTCCGAGCTGCAGAAGCGCTCCACCGGGCGGACGGTCTACGTGCTCGACGAGCCCACCACCGGCCTGCACTTCGAGGACATCCGCAAGCTGCTCATGGTGCTGGAGGGCCTGGTCGACAAGGGCAACACGGTGATCACGATCGAGCACAACCTCGACGTGATCAAGACGGCCGACTGGCTCATCGACATGGGCCCGGAGGGCGGTCACCGGGGCGGCACGGTTCTCGCCACCGGCACCCCCGAGGAGGTCGCCGAGGTGTCCGAGAGCCACACCGGCGAGTTCCTGCGGCCGATCCTCAAGCTGGCCGGCGACGCCAAGGGCGCCAAGGCGGCCACCACCCGGGCGGCCAAGGCCAACGGCGCCACCAAGTCGCGGGCCCGTAAGGTGCCGGCGGGGGCACGCTGACCGACGCGTACGCGCGGACGGGCCGGACCCGGCCCGTCCGTGCTGGCCGACGCGGGCCCGGACGGGCCGCCACGGCTGGTCCGGTCGCGGGATACGCGGTTCGTGACGCGCCGGTATGAACCGCGCGCCACCCTGGTGCGTGTACCGCAGTGTGGCCACGGATCATGAACCGGTGGCGACAGCCGAGAGAGAGGCCGGAGATGACTGACGACCAGGTGCCGACCGGACCGGTCACCCAGAGCCGTCGGGCCCTGCTCGCGGGCGCCGGCGCGGTCGGCGCGGCCGTGGTGCTGGCGGGCTGCGGCGACGACGACGCCACCCCGGGAGCGGCCCCGACCAGCGGCGGACCGCCCGGCGCCAGCGCCACCGGCGACGCCGGCGGCGGCAACCGGGACAGCAGCGGTCCGCTGGCCCGCACCACCGACATCCCGGTCGGCGGCGGCGCGGTGTACGCCAGCAAGGGCGTGGTGATCACCCAGCCCGAGGCGGGCCAGTTCAAGGGCTTCGACCCGATCTGTACGCACCAGGGCTGCCCGGTGTCGAACGTCGACGGCGGCACCATCAACTGCACCTGCCACAACAGCCGGTTCTCGATCAGCGACGGGTCGGTGAAGGCGGGCCCGGCCACGAAGCCGCTCGCGGCCAAGGAGATCAAGGTCAGCGGCGACCAGATCACGCTGGCCTGACCGGGCGTCGCGCCCCGCCGGCCGGGCGGGGCGCGGCGACGGTGGGGTGTCGGGGGTGCGGACTACGCTTGGCGCGTGGCTGACCCCTCGACCTACCGTCCCGCGACCGGCACCATCCCGGAGTCACCAGGGGTCTACCGGTTCCGCGACGGCACCGGCCGGGTGATCTACGTGGGCAAGGCGCGCAACCTGCGCAGCCGGCTCAACTCCTACTTCGCCGATCCGGTCAACCTGCACCAGCGCACCCGGCAGATGGTCTTCACCGCCGAGTCGGTCGACTGGATCACCGTCGCCACCGAGGTGGAGGCGCTCCAGCAGGAATACACCTGGATCAAGCAGTACGACCCGAGGTTCAACGTCCGCTACCGCGACGACAAGTCCTACCCCTACCTCGCGGTCACGCTCGACGAGGAATACCCGCGCCTCCAGGTGATGCGCGGCGCGAAGCGCAAGGGGGTGCGCTACTTCGGGCCGTACTCGCACGCCTGGGCCATCCGCGAGACGCTCGACCTGCTGCTCCGCGTCTTCCCGGCCCGCACCTGCTCATCCGGGGTGTTCAAGCGGGCCGGCCAGGTCGGCCGGCCCTGCCTGCTGGGTTACATCGGCAAGTGCTCGGCGCCGTGCGTCGGCACCGTCACCGCCGAACGGCACCGGGAGATCGTCACCGGCTTCTGCGACTTCATGGCCGGCCGGACCGACACCATGGTCCGCCGGCTGGAGAAGGAGATGCTCGACGCCAGCGAGCAGTTGGAGTTCGAGCGCGCCGCCCGGTTGCGCGACGACGTGGCCGCGCTGCGCCGGGCCATGGAGAAGCAGACAGTGGTGCTCGGCGACGGCACCGACGCCGACGTGGTGGCGTTCGCCGACGACCCCCTCGAAGCCGCGGTGCAGGTCTTCCACGTCCGCGACGGCCGGGTGCGCGGCCAGCGCGGCTGGGTGGTGGAGAAGACCGAGGAGCTGACCACCGGCGACCTCGTGCACCACTTCTGCACCCAGGTCTACGGCGGCGAGCAGGGCGAGGCCGACGTCCCACGGGAGCTGCTCGTCCCCGAGCTGCCCGGTGACGCCGACGCGCTCGCCGACTGGCTCTCCACCCGCCGGGGGAGCCGGGTCTCGCTGCGGGTGCCCCAGCGCGGCGACAAGCGGTCGTTGCTGGAGACCGTCGAGCGCAACGCGAAGGACGCGTTGACCCGGCACAAGCTCAAGCGCGCCGGTGACCTGACCACCCGCGGTCAGGCCCTCGACGAGATCGCCGAAGCGCTCGACATGCGGACGTCGCCGTTGCGCATCGAGTGTTTCGACGTCTCCCAGATCCAGGGCACCGACGTGGTCGCCAGCATGGTGGTGTTCGAGGACGGGCTGCCCCGCAAGAACGAGTACCGCCGATTCATCGTGCGCGGCGCCACCGACGACCTGTCCGCCATGTCCGAGGTGCTGCGCCGGCGCTTCGCCCGCTACCTCGACGCCCGCGCCGAGACCGGGGAGCTGGGCGAGGAGACCGCCGCCGACCCCGACCGCCCCGGCATCGACCCGACCACCGGGCGACCGCGCCGGTTCGCGTACCCGCCGCAGCTCGTGGTGGTCGACGGCGGCCCGCCGCAGGTGGCCGCCGCCGCGAAGGCTCTCGCCGAGCTGGGCATCGACGACGTGGCGTTGTGCGGGCTGGCCAAGCGGCTGGAGGAGGTCTGGCTGCCCGACGACGAGTTCCCGGTGATCCTGCCGCGCACCTCGGAGGCGCTCTACCTGCTGCAACGGGTCCGCGACGAGGCCCACCGCTTCGCCATCACGTTCCACCGCCAGCGGCGTTCCAAGCGGATGACCGAGTCGGCGCTCGACAACGTCCCCGGCCTGGGCGAGGTCCGTCGCAAGGCGCTGCTGCGGCACTTCGGTTCGCTGAAGCGGCTGTCCGGGGCCACGGTCGAGGAGATCACCGAGGTGCCCGGCGTCGGCCGACGTACCGCCGAGGCGATCCTCGCCGCCCTCGACAGCGACCCCGCCACCGCCCCGTCCTGACCGCCGCCCTCCCACAGCCTGTTGATCAAAGGGTTGACGTCACCGCGGCGAGCCGCTGGCACACCAACCCCTTGATCACGGCCGCACCCCGCCCGGCCTGCCCGTGTCCGGGCCGGCCCCACCTGTGCCCGGCTCAACAACCCGGTCCTCCGGTGATCATGAAGTTGGCTGCCGTGCTGTCGGCATGTCGGCCCGCCAACGTCATGATCGACGGGGTGACCGGGTGGCGTGTGGATGCCGTCCGGGAAGTTCTCGCTTTATGGGATGATTGTTCTGAATGGCGGGAACGGTGGAGATCTTGGAGCGTTTCGGCCCCCGGAGGGGCCGTTCGGTACCAAGATCTCCCGGCGCTCGGTTCGGGCAGGCTCACCAGGGGGGCCGCCTGGGTGGGGGTGTCGGGTTTGGGTCGGTGTGGGGTGGTCGGGGTCACCGGCTCGGGGGAATCGGGGCCGGGGGCGGGGTGTTATACCTGGCAGACCGCGTGGAGCCCGGCCCTCGGGCCGCTGGCAGCCCCGGTCGGAATGACCGGCCACCGGCCGTCGTTACATCCCCCGAGCCGCCGACCCGGCCACCCCGTGTGGCCCCGGTCGCGCCGGGCCCCTGAGCAGGCCACCTGATCGGCCGCCGGGCCCACCGCACACTTCCCCCGCACGCAGGCGTCCCCCGCGCCCGCGTATCCCCCACCCTCTGGGAGGCACCATCATGGCTACCACCCTGCTGCGTAAGACTGTGCTGACCGCTGCCGGTATCGCCGCGACCGCCGGTGGGATCGCCGGCCCCGCGATCGCCGCCCACGCCGCCCCCGCCGACAAGGCCACCGTGGTGGCCGACCGTAAGAGCGGCGAGCGGGAGTTGGACGTGCGCTACGAGGCGCAGCCGAACTTCTACTACTGCGGCCCCGCCGCCGCCCGCAACGCCATCAGCGTGCTCGGCAAGAACATCGACGTGCACGCGATGGCCAAGGAGAT
>NZ_JBEZCX010000018.1:0-141455 GCF_040647835.1 Micromonospora sp. NPDC049240 | reverse complement strand
TCGTCGGCGTGGTCGGCAACAATATGCTGTACGACCCGCGGGCGTGGGGCAAGCTGGCCGAGGCCGGCCTGGCCGCCCGCGTGGTCGAGGCCTGCGAGCACCTGCGCTCCACCGGCACCCGGATGAAGTAACGCGCTCCGCGTGAAAGGAGGGGCCCCTTGTTAACAGACGTCTGTTAACAAGGGGCCCCTCCTTTCACTTCACCAGCAGCGTGACCGCCTCGCGGACGTCGTCGGTGAGGTGGATCGTGCGGGACAGGTCGCCGAACGGGGACGCGGCGAACAACGGCCGCAGCAGCGACTCCACCGGCAGCTCCGTGGTCCAGAACGCGCGGTCGAGGAAGACGTACGCGCCGCTGGCCCCGTCGGTGCCGTAGAACGTCTTGGTGGCGGCCTGGAACACCTCCTGCACGGTGCCGGCCCGGCCGGGCGCGAACACGATGCCGCCCCGGGCCAGGCGCAGGATGGTGTCCTCCCGGATGGCGTTGGAGAAATACTTGGCGATCCGGCCGGCGAACAGGTTCGCCGGTTCGTGGCCGTACAACCAGGTGGGGATGGCCAGGCCGCCGGAGCGGGCCCACCCGGTGTCCGGCGCGGCCGGCCGGGGCGAGGGCAGCGACGGGCCGTCCGCGTACCGCTTGCGTACCGCCAGCGCCGCCGCCGTGTAGCGGTCGTGGTCGGTGAAGTCCGGCGCGGCGGCCAGCACGTCGATCGCGGCGGACAGCTCCTCGGCCGGCCAGGCCGCCAGGAACGCGCCGAGGTTCGCCGCCTCCATCACCCCCGGACCGCCGCCGGTCACCACCAGGCGGTCCGCGCGCGCCAGCTCCCAACCCAGCACCGCCGCCATCCGGTACGCGGCGCTGCCGCGCGGCACCGCGTGCCCACCCATCACGCCCACCACGGACTGCGGCCCGTGCACGGCCAGCCACGCCCGGGTCGCGTCGGCGAGCGCGTTGTCCACGCCGTGGTCGTGCAGCCGCTGACCGAGCGCCTCGCGGACGTCCGGCAGCGCGCCGCCGTGCGCCCGGAAGTGCGCGTACACCCGGGTGTCGTACATCTCGGCGAACCCGCCCTCGGCGAAGCCGGCGGCCAGGTCCTCGGCGGTGTAGAGGTGCGACGGCTGGGTCGGGTAGGGCAGCCCGGAGAACGGCGGCACGACGTTGGCGCCCCGGCGGACCAGGTCCGCGCCCACCTCACGGTCGGCGAACCGGCAGCCCACGAAGAGCGTGCCGGCGACGTCGACGTCGCGCAGGTCCGGAACCGGATCCAGGTCGAGGCGGAGACCCTGCACGGTCAGGCCGGCGAGGGTCCCCCCGGCCAGCCGGTGATCGAACTCGGTCCGGGTCTGGACCTCGTCGACGTGGGGCGCGTGCGGCTCGATGACGTCCGCGGGTGGTGGGGTCGGCACCAGATCATCCTGCCCCGGCCGGGCAACCTCGCAAACCCGGGCGGTACGGACAGGAGCCCGGCGGGTGCGCCGCCGGGCTCCTGCGTAACCGGTCCTGGGGAGGCTCCGGACCTGTAGTTGTAGTGCAAGAACCACCGCGGCGGCATGGGCCGCGGGTACGTGTGGTCCCGCCGAGGCGTGACGAAACCCTCAGCCGTTCAGCCGACCGGCCGGCCGGCCCCCCTCGCGCGCGCCAGGGCGAAGCGGGTTGAATGGGGCGATGCAGAACCTGTTGCCAGAGCCACCGGCCACGCTGCTCCCGGTTTCCGAGGAGGCCGACGCCGCGCTCGCCGCCGCGGTCGAGCAGGGCACCGAAGAGGCGTACGCCGAGGTCGCCGCCCGCTTCCCGACCTACAGTGCGGCCTGGGCGTCGCTGGCCGGCCGCGCGCTCGCCGCGGGCCAGGTCGTCCCGGCGTACGCGTACGCCCGCACCGGCTACCACCGGGGCCTGGACCAGCTGCGCCGCAGCGGCTGGAAGGGACACGGCCCGGTGCCCTGGTCGCACGCGCCCAACCAGGGCTTCCTCCGCTGCCTCTACGTGCTCTCCCGGGCCGCCGGTGAGATCGGCGAGGCGGACGAGGCGGCCCGCTGCGCCCAGTTCCTCCGCGACTGCGACCCGGCCGCCGGGGATGCGCTGGCCAGCGACTGATCCGTCCCGCGACGGCCGGCCCGGACCCCGGGCCGGCCGTCGCGCCGTCCTACAGCCCCTCCGCCACCGACGCGGCGATCTTCAGCCAGGCGTCGCGGGTGGCGGCCGAGAGCTGGCCGTAGCGCAACGGCTCGCCGGTGTCGATGAGCCGCTCGTACGGCGCCAGCAGCACCGCCCGGGTGCGGGCGGCGAAGTGGGCCTGGATGGCCGGCAGGTCGATCTCCTTGCGCGACGGTGGCATCGAGACCACCGTGACCGCCTGCCGGACCAGCCGCTGCCGGCCGCTCTGCTCCAGGTGGTCCAGCATCCGGGCGGCGGTCTCGGCCGAGTCGTTCCGCGCCGACATGGTGACCACCAACTGGTCGGTGGCGTCCATGGCGGCCTGCCAGTTCTGCGCCCGGACGTTGTTGCCGGTGTCCACGAAGATCAGCTTGTAGAAGCGGCTGACCACGTCCCGGATCTCGGCGAACGCGGCGGCGGTCAGCATCTCACCGCCGGTCGCCGACTCGTCCGAGGCGAGCACGTCGAACATCCCCTCGCCCTGCGAGCGGACGTACTGCGACAGGTCGCCGACGCGTCCCTGCGCACCCTGGAACTGGCCCAGGTCGCGCAGCATGTCCCGCACCGTGCGGGCGTGGAAGTCCTGCTGCGCCCGCATGCCGAGGGTGCCCTGGGTCTCGTTGTTGTCCCAGGCCAGCACGTAACCACCGCGCTTCTGGCCGAACGTCATGGCGAGCAGCAGGATGGCCACCGTCTTGCCGGCGCCGCCCTTCGGGTTGACCACGGTCACCTGGCGCAGCCCGCCGAAGTTGCGGCGGACCATCTCGATGTCGCGCTTCATCTCCTGCTCGTGCCGGCCGGGCGCGAGCCGGACCAGCCCGATCCGGTTCACCACCGCGCGGACGCCCATGGTGGCCACCGGGTCGACCGGCCGGACCTGACGCCGCCGGGCGAAGTCCTCCGCCGTCGGCGGCACCACCTGCGGCGCCGGCCAGCCCTGCTCCGGGTACACCCCGGGCGGCACGGCCGGCTGACGCGCCGGCCCGGGCAGCGGCGGGTACGCCGCCCCGGTCGTCGGCGGCCCGGACGCCTGCGGGTACGCCGCCCCGTGCGTCGGCGGGCCGGACGCCTGCGGGTACGCCGCCCCGTGCGCCGGTGGGCCGGACGCCTGCGGGTACGCCGCCCCGGTCGTCGGCGGGCCGGACGCCTGCGGGTGCGCCGCCCCGACTGCCGGTGGGCCGGACGCCGGCGGCGGCTGTGCCGGCACACCCGGTTGCGGCATCCCGGCCTGTGGCGGCATCCCCGCGTGCGGCGGCACCCCGGCCTGGGCCGACCTGACCGCCTGTGGCGGTACGCCGCCGTATGGCGGTGCTCCCGCCTGGACCGGTCCGCCGGCCGGAGACGGTCCGCCCGCCTCCTGTGGCGCTCCCGGCTGCGGCGGCGGCCATCCCGGCGGGTACCAACCCGGCTGACCGGGCTGCGGCGGGTAGGTGACCGGCGGGTAGACCGAGCCGGTGCCGGTGCCGTGCGGCTGCTGCGGCAGGGGCACACCCGGCGACGGCGGGAACGGGCCGAGCCGGGGCGGGGACTCCTCGGCCGGTACGCCCGGCCCGGCCGCCGGCTGCGGACCGTGCACGGGTGCCGAACCGACCGGAGCGGTGGCGGCCTCGACGGTGGCGCGCTGCGGTGGCTGCGCCCACGGTGACTCGGTCCGGCCGTTCGCCGGGACGTCACCGCCACCGTTCACCCGCGTCGGGATCGGGGTTGGACCGGCGTCGCTCACGGGCGCGGCGGTGGCCCCGGGGCCGTTCGTCGGGGCAGCGGGCTGGTCGTGCAGCGTCGCCGGCCGGTACGGATGTGCCGCCGGCCCGGCTTGATCGACGTCGGCTGTCGAGGCGGCCCACACCGGAGCCGGCGGCCCACCCCGGCCCGGAACGGGCGTCGGGGTGGCCTGTGGCGACGGGACCGGCGCGGCCTGTGGCGATGGGCTCGGCGTGGCCTGTGGCGATGGGCTCGGCGTGGCCTGTGGCGATGGGCTCGGCGTGGCCTGTGGCGATGGGCTCGGCGTGGCCTGTGGCGATGGGCTCGGGGTGGCCTGTGGCGACGGGACCGGGGCGTCGGCCGGCGGGAGGGGCCACGGTGGCACGGCCGGCTGGGCCGGGGCCGCCCACGGCGGCGCGGTGACCACCCCGTCGATCTCCTCGGGCGGCCAGAGCGGCTCGATGTCCCGCTCCGGCACCTGCGGTCGGCCCGGTACGTGGGCCCGGTCGTCGTTCTCGTGCACCACGGTTCCTCCAGATCCCTCCCGCCGAGGATAGGCGGTCCGGCCAGCGGTGTGCCCCGGGCACGGATCGATCAGGGTCAGCCCGTCCAGACCGCCCAGGCACCCGGCTCGGTCCACCAGGACCGTTTCCGACTCAGTTCACCCTCGACGCCGTCGTCGAGGAAGGGCACCCGATCGTCCCGGGGCACGACCGCCACGGCCCGGCCCCGGGCCCGGCGCACCTCGAGCCGGACCCTCTTCCGGCCCAACGCGGATCGGGTGACCACGGGCACGGCCACGCCCACCGCGATCCGGCCGTCGGTCGGATCGGGGTCGGCCAGCAGCGTCACCTCGCCGAGGCGCGCGTACCCGCCGGCGTTGCCGATCGCGCACGCGGTGATCGGCTCGGTGCCGTCGCTGAGCACCGCGCCGTCGACCTCGACGCGGGCCCGCCAGTGCAGTGGCCGCCCGGCGTCGTCGGCGGCGCCGAGCAGCGCGCCGTCGAGCGTCACCGAGCCGCCGTCGTTGCGCAGCAGGTCCAGTCGGCGTGCGGTGCCGTCCAGCACCGCCGTGGCCACCGCCGCCGGGTCACGCGGCAGCCCGAGCTGCGCGGCCAGGTCCCGCGCCGTCCCGGCCCGGGCCGGATCGAGCGGGAGTACGCCGACCGGGGGCAGGTCGGGCAGCGTGCGCTCCTCGGCGAGGTCGGCGGGGCGGCGGCTGGGCGGCGGAGCGTACCGGCGGACCAGCCGGCGCAGCACGGCGCGTAACTGGCCGTCACTGGCCGTGGCGACGATCAGCCGGGTCTTGCCGTCGGGGTCCGGCCAGGTGAGGCCGTCGGGGCGGGGTGGGCCGTCGAGGCGGGCCAGCACCTCGTCGATCTCCGCATCCGACCGGGCGGTCACCGTGGTCACCCGCGCGCCCCGGGCGGTCAGTGCGTCCGCGCAGGCCAGCACCGGTACGCGCGGCGTCTCGCAGCGCTCCTCGCCGGCTGCCTCGACGGTCTCGTCCGCGCCACCGCAGCAGGCCCCGCCACTGCCGCAGCCCGCACCGGGAGCGTCCCGCTCCGAGCCGAGGGTGAGCAGCACCACGTCGTACACGAACGAGCCTCCTGCTTCTCGACGAACCCCTGCCGGTCCCGCCGTCACTACTTGTTAGCCTGACACCCCGGGCTCGCCGACCGGTCGCCACCTGGCACCCGAGCCTTCTGGAGGCGGAGAAGATGCCAGCGATCGTGCTCCTCGGCGCCCAATGGGGCGACGAGGGCAAGGGCAAGGTTACCGACCTGCTGGGTGGGCGGGTCGACTACGTCGTGCGCTACTCCGGCGGGAACAACGCCGGCCACACCGTGATCACGCCGGACGGCCAGAAGTACGCGCTGCACCTGATGCCGTCCGGCGCGCTCTCGCCGAGCGCGATGATCGTCATCGGCAACGGCGTGGTGGTCGACCCGAAGGTGCTGCTGCAGGAGATCGACGGGCTCGCCGAGCGCGGCGTGGACGTCTCCCGGCTGCGCATCTCCGGCGACGCGCACCTGATCATGCCGCACCACCGGGCGTTGGACCGGGTGGTCGAGCGCTACCTGGGCAGCTCCCGGATCGGCACCACCGGCCGGGGCATCGGCCCGGCGTACGGCGACAAGGTCGCCCGGATGGGCATCCGGCTCCAGGACCTGCTCGACCCGGGCATCCTGCGCAAGAAGCTGGAGCTGGCGCTCCGGGAGAAGAACCAGACGCTGTTCAAGGTCTACAACCGCAAGGCGATCGACGCCGACGAGACCGTCGAGGAGTACCTCGCGTACGCCGAGCGGCTGCGGCCGTACATCGCCGAGACCCGGGTGATGCTCTGGGACGCGCTCGACCGCGGCGAGACCGTGCTGCTGGAGGGCGCCCAGGCCACCATGCTCGACATGGACCACGGCACGTATCCGTTCGTCACCTCGTCGAACCCGACCGCCGGTGGGGCGTGCGTGGGCGCCGGCATCCCGCCGACCGCGATCACCAAGGTCATCGCGGTGAGCAAGGCGTACACCACCCGGGTCGGCTCCGGCCCGTTCCCGACGGAGCTGTTCGACGACAACGGGCAGCACCTGCGCAAGGTCGGCCACGAGTACGGCACCACCACCGGTCGGGAGCGCCGGTGCGGCTGGTTCGACGCCGTGGTGGCCCGGTACGCCTGCCGCCTGAACGGCGTCACCGACCTGGTGGTGACCAAGCTGGACGTGTTGACCGGCCTGCCCAAGGTGCCGATCTGCGTCGGCTACGAGATCAACGGCGAGCGCTTCGACGACATGCCGATGACGCAGACCGACTTCCACCACGCCACGCCGATCTACGAAGAGCTCGACGGCTGGTGGGAGGACATCACCAAGGCGAGGACCGAGGACGAGCTCCCCGAGAACGCCCGCCGCTACATCGCCCGCATCGAGGAACTCACCAACACCCGGGTGAGCGTCGTCGGCGTAGGCCCCGGCCGCGAGGAAAACGTCCTCCGCCACCCCCTCCTCCCCTAACCCCCACCCCCCCACCCCCACCCTTTCCCGAGTTGATCAAGAAGTTTGCGTCAGGATCCGAGCTGATCCAGACCCAAACTTCTTGATCAACGACGCTCCGGCGTGGGGTTGTCCACAGGTTTGTCCACAGGGGTTCTGGAGGGGGTGGTTCGGGGGCCAGCCTGGGGTGGTGGCTGATCGTGTGACGTTGGGGCGGGTGGCTGCTCGGCAGGGCGGGGTGGTGACCGCCGCGCAGGCCCTCGCTCTGGGTTTCAGTCGGGACCAAGTGCGTCATCTCGCTCGGTCCGGGCGGTGGATCCGGGTCGCTCGTGGCTGTTTCGTGCCGGTGCCGCAGGTGGACGTCGCGTCACTCCGGCGGGCCAGGATCCGGGCTGCCGTGGAGAGCCTCGGTGCCGGTGCCGTCGCCGTGCTGGACACCGCCGCCGAGCTGCACCGCATCGGCGGCCTGCGTGCCACGCCGGCGGTCCACGTGTCGGTGCCTCCGGACCGTCCGCGTCCGCAGCGCCCGACCGACCCCGATCTGGTGGTGCACCAGCTCACCCTCGGTCCTGACGATGCTTGCACCACCGACGGCGTCGCAGTCACGACCCCCGCCCGCACAGTGGCGGATGTGATCCTCCGCGCCGATCGTTACCCCGCGGTGTGCGTCGTCGACTCGGCGCTCAACCGGGAGCTGATCGACGAGTCGGATCTGTCCCTGATCGCGGCGCTCATCGCCCGGCGGCGGGGTGCCGTGGCGGCCCGGCGTCACCTGGCCGAGTCGGACGGTCGGGCCCAGTCACCCCTGGAGACGCGCGTCCGACTGCGGTGCGTGGACGGCGGCGTGCCGCCCGACGTGTTGCAGGTGGAGGTCCGCGACGACGACGGCTACCTGCTCGGCGTGGGTGACCTGGGCTGGCGCACCGCCCGCGTCATCGCCGAGGCGGACGGCCGGGCCGCGCACGGGTCACCCCGGGCGATCTACGAGGACCGCACCCGACAGAACCGCCTGGCCAACGCCGGCTGGACGGTCCTTCGCTTCACCTGGCAAGACACTCTCCGCCCCGACTACATCCCCCACACCGTCGCACGCGCCCTCCGTCGCCCCCGTTGATCAAGAAGTTTGCGTCACGTAGGGCCGGAAATGAGACGCGAACTCCTTGATCAACGGGGTGGGGTGGTGGGGTCAGTAGGATGCCGGTCGTGCGGGTTCTTCTTGTGGGTGGTGGGGGGCGGGAGCATGCGCTCGCGCTCGGGCTGGTTCGTGATCCGGCCGTGGAGGCGCTTGTCGCGGCACCGGGAAATCCGGGGATCGCGGAGGTCGCCGCGCTGCGGGAGGTGACTCCCACCGATCCGGCCGCGGTGTCCGCGCTCGCCGTCGAGCTGGCGGCCGACCTGGTGGTCATCGGTCCGGAGGCGCCGCTGGTGGCCGGCGTCGCCGACGCGGTACGCGCCAAGGGCATCGCGGTGTTCGGCCCCGGCGCGCACGCGGCCCGGCTGGAGGGCTCGAAGACGTTCGCGAAGGACGTGATGACCGCCGCCGGCGTGCCGACCGCCCGCGCGTACACCTGCGTCGACGCGGCCGAGGTGGCGCGGGCGCTGGACGATTTCGGCGCGCCCTACGTGGTGAAGGACGACGGGCTCGCCGCCGGCAAGGGCGTGGTGGTCACCGACGACCGGGCGGTCGCCGAGCGGCACGCCGCCGAGTGCGGCCGGGTGGTGATCGAGGAGTTCCTCGACGGTCCCGAGGTCTCGCTCTTCGTGGTCACCGACGGCGAGGCGGCGCTGCCGCTGCTGCCGGCGCAGGACTTCAAGCGCGTCGGCGACGGCGACACCGGGCCGAACACCGGCGGCATGGGCGCGTACGCGCCGCTGCCGTGGGCGCCGGCGGGCCTGGTCGACGACGTGATGCGTGACGTGGTGCACCCGACGCTGGCCGAGTTGCGCCGCCGGGGCGCCCCGTTCGCCGGCCTGCTCTACGTGGGCCTGGCGATCACCACGAAGGGTCCTCGCGTGATCGAGTTCAACGCGCGCTTCGGCGACCCGGAGACGCAGGTGGTGCTCGCCCTGCTGGAGACGCCGCTGGCCGGGCTGCTGCACGCCGCCGCCACCGGCACGCTGGGCGCGCACCCGCCGCTGCGGTGGCGCGACGGCGCGGCGGTCACCGTCGTGGTCGCGGCCGAGGGCTACCCGGCGGGCCCGCGTACCGATGATGTGATCACCGGCGCGGACCGCGCCGGGATCATCCACGCCGGCACCCGGCGGGACGCCGACGGCACGTTGCGCTCCGCGGGCGGCCGGGTCCTCTGCGGTACGGCCACCGGCCCGGACCTGGCCGCCGCGCGCGACGCCGCCTACGCGCTGGTACGCGGCATCGAGCTGGCCGGCGCCCACCACCGCACCGACATCGCGGCGGCGGCGGTGGACGGCCGGATCACGATCCCGGGCTGAGCGGGGGCGCGGGCGGCAGCATGGCGAGTGCCGCGCGGATCACCGCCTGGGCGGTCGGGCTCAGCTCCTCGCTCTTGGCGTTCGTCGCGGTGATCGAGTACTCCACCCGGAACCGGCCGTCCCGGGTGGCGGCGACCCCGGCGAGGTAGCCGAACCGGCTGCCGCTCTTGAACCACAGCGTCTGCCCGCCCACCGGCATGGCGGTCAGCCCGGCGCTGTACTCGCCGATGCTGTCGTCGGCGAGCACCGGCCGGGTGAACATCTCGGTCAGCCACGGCTCCGGCACCACCCGACCGGCGAACAGCGCGGTCATGAACGTGTCCAGGTCGGACAGGCTGGAGATTCAGGTTACCGGCGGCCGGCGTGAACGTCTGGCTCCAGACCGTCGCGTCCACCAGTTCGGTCCGTCCGTCGCGGGTGACGACCTGGTACCCGTGGGCGTGCGGGCCGTGGATGCGCGGGTCGTCACCGGGGGCGTACGTGTCGCGCAGGCCCAGCGGCCGGGCGATGCGCCGCCGCACCTCCTCGGCGTACGAGTGGCCGGTGACCTTCTCGATCAGCATGCCGGCCACGATGTAGCCCATGTTGGTGTAGTGCTGCCGCTCGCCGGGTTCGAACTCGCGTTCGTTGCGCAGGCCGAGGCGGACGATCTGCTCCGGGGTCCACGTGTCGTAGCGGTGAGCGAGCTGCCACTCGATGCCGGCCGGCATGGTCGGGCTGGGGATGCCGTTGGTGTGGTTCAGCAGTTGCCGGACGGTCACCGGCGGATAGTCGGCGGGCAGCAGGCCGGGCAGGTACCGCTGGACCGTGCCGTTGAGGTCGAGCCGTCCCTCGGCGGCCAGTTGCAGCGTCAGCGCGGCGGTGAAGACCTTGGTGACGCTGCCGACCCGGAACCGGGCATGCGGCGGCACCGGGGCGGGGCCGCGCAGGTCGCGTACGCCGCTGGTGCCGGTCCAGCAGCCGGCCGGGGTGGTGATCCGCACCTGGGCGCTGGTGGCGTCGTCGTCGGGCAGCCCGGCGATCGCCTGCCGCAGCGGGGTCGGGTCGAGGATGCCGGCGGCGCAGCCCGGCCGGTGGGGCCCGCCGGGTGGCGTGGCGAGGCGGCACCCGGCACGGCGGTGGCGAGCAGTGCGCCGGCCAGCGCGGCGGCGACCGTCCGGCGGCGAGTCGTATCAGAGATCTTCATTCGTCGATCCTGTGTCGCCGGCCGGTCCGGACATCCGGGACGACCCCGCACCGCACCCGCGTCGATCCTGGGGGAAAATCCCGTAGGTGCCCGTCAGGCGGGCGCGGACCGGTCCCGGGCGACCATCCGGTCGAGCACGTTGGCGGTGGCCCGCTCGATGCGTGGATCGCGGTGGCCGCGCCGGTCCAGTGCCATGGTCCAGCCGAGCGTGCCGGTGGCGAACACGACCGCGCCCTGCGGCGTCTCGTGGACGTGGGTGCCCTGGAGCCGCCGGCCACCCTGCTGCGCCGGGTACGGCGACGAGCTGAGCATCGTCCCGCCGGGGCGGGGGACGCCCGCGTTCAGGCCGTCCGCCTCGCCGGCCACCACGCCGGGGATGCGGTCCCCGTCGGCCACCCCGGTGCCGGCCCAGACCCAGTGGTCGGCCGAGCGCACCACGAGCGGCTGCGGGGTCAGCACGATGCCGTTGTACTGCACGCCGAGCAGCGCCTGCTCGGGCCGGTCGAGGTCGCGCCAGGTGACCGTCGGGCCGGCGGCGTCCTCGCCCGGGTCGGGGCGGGTCTTGGCGCACTCGACCAGGCGGTCCGGGCGGCCGTCCGCGGCGGCGGCCACGCGTACGTGCCAGTAGACGCTGTTCGCGCCGAAGAAGGCGAGGCTGGTGCCGCCGGCCAGCCCGGCCTCCACGGCCCGGCGCATCTCCGCCGACCAGTACTCGTCGTGCCCGCAGAACACCAGGCCCCGGTGCCGGGCCGGGTCGAGGCGACCGGAGTGCAGGTCGAAACTGGTCGCGTAGCTGACGTCGTAGCGGTTGCGTTCCAGCCACCGGATCGCGTCCTGGTCGCGGTCGGCCTGGGTGGGCAGGCCCGCGCCGGCGTACGGGCGGTCGAAGGAGACCGCCCGGGCCCGCAGCTCGGGATCACGTCGCCCGTTCGGGCGGTAGCCGTTGTAGAGGCTCCGACCGGCCCGCCGGTCGCGGGGCCACTGGTTGTACGCCTGCCAGGTGGTCACCGGCAGCACCACGCAGAGCGCGGCGGCCCGCCGGTCGTCGCGTACCACGAAGGGGGTGGCCGCCCGCCAGCCGGAGGCCGAGGTGAAGACCGCCTGGTAGAGGCCGGAGGCCCAGCCCTCGGGCACGCGCAGGCGCCAGGAGCGCGGCCACCGGCAGTCGAGCGCGCCGGTGGTCGGATCGGCGGGCGGCACCGGCTGCGGCTCGCCGGCCAGCTCGGGGCTGGTCAGCAGCGTGCGGGCACCGGTGCCGGCGTACCAGCCGATCCGGTGCACGGTGATCCGGAACGGGCCGGCCGGGTCGACCGCGACGTGGAAGTCGATCGTCTCGCCGGGGGCGACGCTCGTCGTCGAGGCGTACCCCTGGATCTGACGTCGCCGGTCGTCAGCGGCCCGGCCGCCGTCCCCCGGCCACCAGGGCGCGCCGGCCGCGCGGTTCTCGATCTCGACCGGCGGGAGTTGCCGCGGGACCGGAGCGCTCTCGCGGTGCTCGCCGCGCACCGGCTCGAGGGGGCCGAGCGCGGAGGCGGACGCGCCGCCGAGGAGGAGGCCGAGGGCGGTTCGTCGGCGGAGTCGGACCATGGTGTTTTTCCCCGTTCACCCACTGAAACGCGGGCAAAGGTAGCACCATGCTCCGTCCTCTGTGGTCAGCCGATCAGCCGAAGTAGCGGCGTAGTTCCCGACTCAGCACCTTGCCGGTGGCGTTACGGGGCAGGTACTTGACGAAGATCACATCGCGGGGCACCGAGAAGCGGGCCAGGTAGCGCCGGACGTACTCGCGGACCGCCTCCGGGTCGAGCGTCTCGCCGGGGCGCAGCGCCAGGAACGCGGCCAGCCGCTGCCCGTACTCCGGATCGGGCACGCCGAGCACGGCCACCTCGCGGACCTGCGGCAACCGGGCGATCAGATCCTCCACCTCGGAGGGGAAGACGTTCTCGCCACCCGAGACGATCATGTCGTCGGCCCGCCCGTCCACGAAGAGCAGGCCCTCCGGGCTCAGCCGGCCCAGGTCGCCGGTGTCGAGCAGCCCGTCGCGGCTCTCCCGGCCGGCGCCCGACGTGTAGCCCTCGAAGAGCATCTCGTTGCCGACGAAGATCCGGCCGACCCGACCGTCACGGACCGGCCGGCCCGCCTCGTCCACGATCTCCAGCCGGGTGCCGTGCGGCGGCCGGCCGGCCGTGGTGGGCGCGGCGCGCAGCTCGGCCGGGCCGGCGATGGACGCCCAGGAGACCTCGGTCGAGCCGTACAGGTTGTAGAGCACGTCGCCGTAGCGGTCCATGAAGGCCGTGGCCAGGTTGCCCGGCAGGGCGGAGCCGCTGACCGCGACCACCTTGAGCGGCGGCCGGTGCGGCGGCGGCGCGACCTCCATCAGCCGTTGCAGCATCACCGGTACGGCGAAGAGCGCGTCGCACGGCTGGTCGACCAGCGCGGCCAGCGTGGCGGCCGGGTCGAAGCGGCGGTGCAGCACGACCGTGGCGCGCAGCGCGAACGAGACCTGGAGGGCGGCGTACCCCCAGGTGTGGAAGATCGGGGCGGCGATCATGACGACGTCCCGCGCGTGCAGCGGAATCCGGTCGATGATGGACACCAGCGGGCCGAAGCCGTGCGGGGTGGGCCGACGGGCGCCCTTCGGCGTGCCGGTGGTGCCGGAGGTCAGCACGATGGTCCGGCCGTCGCGTTCCGGCGGCTGGAGCCTGTCGCCGGGGACCGCGCCGGCGATCAGCTCCTCCTGCCGTCGCTCGTCGACCCGGTGCAGCTCGGCCGGGAGGCCGAGCACCCGGTCGGCGAACTCGGCGTCGTGCACCAGCACGCGCAGGCCCTGCTCGTCGGCGACGGTGACCAGTTGGGCCGCGGAGAGGCCGGTGTTGACCAGGACGGCGTCCGCGCCGAGCAGCATCGACGCGACGATCGCCTCGATCAGCCCGTGATGGTTACGGCAGAGCAGCCCCACCCGGTCGCCGGCCTGCACGCCGAGGCCGGAGCGCAGCGACCGGGCCAACCGCTCCGAGCGGTCCAGCAACTCCTGGTAGGTCAGCGCGGCGCCGTGCTCGTCCACCACGGCGACCCGGCCGGGGTCGCGGGCGGCGGCTTGGCGCAGCTCCCCGGCGAGACTCCAGCCCCACCGGCGCAGCGCGTTCAGTTGCGAGGCCACCCGGATCGGGCGGCCCGGGGTGAGCAGTCCGCGTCGGGTCAGCGTGGCGACGATGAACGGCAGGTCCACGGCGCAACCTCCTTCGCGTTCGAGGTCTCCCGATCATGCATCCGACCTGGTCGGTCGTGCGAGGGGCCCGGCCCGCGACGGCGCCGACGGCGACCGGGGCGACCCCGGCCGCGCGCATCGGTACGCCCGGCACGGCGTGCCGTCGCGGGCCGTCCTCCGGCGGCGATCAGCGGATCTGCATCCCGGAGATGGCCCGGGAGATGACCAGCCGCTGGATCTCGGAGGTGCCCTCGAAGATGGTGTAGATCTTGGCGTCCCGGTACCACCGCTCGACCGGGTGGTCGCGCAGGAAGCCCGCGCCGCCGAGGAGCTGGACCGCCTTGTCGGTCACCGAGACCGCCACCTCGCCGGCCTTGAGCTTCGACATCGAGCCCTCGCCGGCGGTGAACGGCCGGTTGTTGCGGCCCATCCAGGACGCCCGCCAGACCAGCAGCCGGGCGGCGTCGATCTCCATCCGCATGTCGGCGAGCGCGAACGCGACCGCCTGGTTCTCGATGATCGGCCGCCCGAACTGCACCCGCTCCTTGGCGTAGTCGAGCGCGTACTCGTACGCGGCGCGGGCCACGCCGAGCGCCTGCGCGCCGACGGTCGGCCGGGACAGCTCGAACGTGCGCATCGCCGCCTGGCCGGAGGCGCGTTGGCCGGCGCGGGCCCGGGCCAGCCGCTCGTCGAGCGCGTCCCGGCCGCCGAGCAGGCAGCGGCCCGGCACCCGGACGTCGTCGAGGAAGACGTCGGCGGTGTGCGAGGCGCGCAGCCCGAGCTTGCGCAGCTTGCGGGTGGCGCTGAGGCCGGGCGTGCCCGGCGGTACGACGAACGCGGCCTGCCCGCGCGAGCCCAGCTCCGGCGCGACGGAGGCGGTGACCACGTGCACCCCGGCGATGCCGCCGTTGGTGGCGTACGCCTTCTGGCCGTTGAGCACCCACTCGTCGGTGGCCTCGTGGTAGACGGCGCGGGTCCGCATCGACCCGACGTCGGAGCCGGCCTCCGGCTCGGTGGTGCAGAACGCGGCGACGGCCGGCTGGTCGGTGTCGCCGAAGCACTGCGGCACCCACTCGACGAGCTGGTCCGGGGTGCCGGCGCCGTAGATGCCGGCGACCGCGAGGGCGGTGCCGAAGATGCTCAGGCCGATGCCGGCGTCGCCCCAGAAGAGCTCTTCGCTGGCGATCGGCAGGGAGAGGCCGGTGGGGTCGGCCCAGCAGGTGGCGAGGAACTCGAACCCGTACAGGCCGACCTTCGCCGCCTCCTGGATGACCGGCCAGGGAGTCTCCTCCCGGGCGTCCCACTCGGCTGCGGCCGGGCGCACGACCTCGGCGGCGAAGCCGTGCACCCAGTCGCGAAGGTCCCGCTGTTCCTCGTTCAGGTCGAGCGAGAACTCGGCCATGGTCAGGCCTTGGGGATGTCGAACAGGTTGGCGATGTTGGCCGCCAGGCCGAGATCGCCCTTGGCCTTCAGCTTGCCGGTCATGAACATCATCACCGGGTTGGCGCCGCCGGAGACGATCTTCAGGAACTCGACCGGACCCATGGTGAGGCTGAGCTTCGGGTCCCGGGTCGGGGTGTCCGAGACGGTGCAGGCGCCGTTCTCGATGACGATCTCGTAGGTGTCGGTGCCGCCGTCCGGACGGCCGGTGATGTTCCAGTGGATGACCGCGTTGGTGGAGCCGGCGCGGTCGGCCCGGAACAGCGTGGGCATCCGGTTGAAGACCTCGCTGAGGATCTTGCCGCGCGCGTCACCGGACATGATCTCGGCGATCTTGTCGTCCGGCGTGGACTTGACCAGCTGCGCGAACTCCTTCGGGCCGACGTTCGCGAAGTTGGCCGGGTCGAAGTCAGTCATGGAAGACACCTCTCGATTTTGGTTACTCCGGCGTAACCTTACGCACGAGTAGGTATGCTTGCAAGGGTGTCCAGCACACCGACGTTCAAGCGCCTTCCCCGCGCCGTACGCGAGCAGCAGATGCTCGACGCGGCGGTCAAGGTCTTCTCCCGACGCGGCTTCCACGCCGCCAGCATGGACGAGATCGCCGACGACGCCGGCATCTCCAAGCCGATGGTCTACGCCTACCTCGGCACCAAGGAGGAACTCTTCGTCGCCTGCCTGCACCGCGAGGGCACCCGGATGATGGAGGCCATCGCCGGCGCCGCCGCCCCCGACCTGCCGGCCGACGAGCGGCTCTGGCGCGGGCTGCGCGCGTTCTTCGGCTTCGTCGGCGCGCACCGGGACGGCTGGGCGGTGCTCTACCGGCAGGCCCGGGGCTCCCAGCCGTTCGCCGCCGAGCTGGCCACCATGCGCGGCCGGCTGGTCGAGGTGGTCGCCGGCATGCTCGACCACGCGCTGCGCGCCTCCGGGCGAGAGGTCGGCGCCACCGACCTGGAGGTGGTGGCGTACGCGCTGGTCGGCGCGTCCGAGTCGCTGGCCGACTGGCTGGCCGACCACCCCGAGGCCGATGCCGAGAAGACCGCCACCCGGATGATGAACGTCGCCTGGCTGGGCGCCGACCAACTCCTACGCGGCATCACCTGGCGCCCGGGTGCGGTGTAAGGAGGGGCCCCCTGTTAACGCCTGCGGTATAGGTGGGGCCCCTTCTCAACAACCGCCGCGTCGCGCCGCGGCCCGGGCGCGCGCCCGGCGGCGGGCCCAGCGGGCGGCCTCGAACAGGCCGGTGACCGCCACCGAGATGCCGATGCCGGCGAGCAGCCCGGTGACCGGGTTGTGCTCGAACGCCAGCCCGCCGAAGTAGCCGAGCAGCCCGCAGTAGATCCCCCAGGTGCCGCACGCCAACGCGTCGTAGAGCAGGAACGAGCGCAGCGGATAGCGGACCGCGCCCATGGTGAGCGTGACCGCGGTGCGACCGCCGGGCACGTAGCGCGCGGTCGTCAGGATCATCCCGCCACGCCTGTCGACCGCCCGGCGGGCCCACTCGGAACTCGCCCGCCGCCGGCTGTCGGCGGGCAACCGGGCCAGCCGGTGCGCGCCCCCGCCGCGCCCGATGGCGTACGAGACGTGGTCGCCGACCAGCGCGCCGAGCGCGGCGGTCACGATCACCGCCACCAGGTGCGGCTCGCCGCTCGCCGCGAACACGCCGGCGGTGATCACCACGGTTTCACCCGGCACCGCCGGGAAGAACGCGTCGACCGCGGTGACCGCGACGATCACCAGGTACACCCACGGCGAGGTCACCGTCTGGTGCAGCAGGTCGAGCACGTCCCCCATGCCCCCATGCTCGACGCTGGGCGTTAAACGGGGGCCCTTCCTATACAAAATGCGTTAACAAGGGGCCCCTCCTTCTCCTCGGCGGTGGGGCCGTGCGACGTCAGCAGCACGGGGGCGCCGAGCGCCTCCGACACGGCTGAAGGCCAGTCGGTGGGCGCCTCGTCCAGCACCGGCCGGGCAAGCATCAGCCGCCCGGTCAACGCCGCCTGCCGCTCCAGGTCCCCGGGTGGGCCGGGCACGAGCCGGTCGAGCCCGTCCGCGTACCGCCGGCACATACGCAGGCGAGGGCCGGCCAGGTCGAGGTGGGTCAGCGCCAGCCCGTCCACGCCGCCCGCCACGTCGAGGGCGTACCGGTGGGCGACGGCGTCGAAGTGCCCGAACCGGAACCGGCCCTGCCATGCGTTTGTCGGGTTGCGCGGGTCGGTGAACGGCAGCGCCGGGTCCTCGGTGACGAGCGGGCCGGGGCCGTGCCGGGTGGTGGTCACCCGCAGCACCCCGAGCCGCTGCGCGGTCCCGGCCATCCCGGCCTCGGCGAGCAGCGTCTCGGCGTTGGCGAACGTCGTGGTGCTCCACGTCGTGTACGGGTGGAAGCCGTGCCACTCGTCCAGCAGTACGCCCTGCGCGCCCTCGAACACGCAGGTGCCGGCGCGCAGCGCCCCGGTGAGCCAACTCCGGTCGACGATCGCCACCCGGTCGGCGAACGCCGCGTACGCGGGCAGGCAGTCGTCGACCGGCGGCGCGTCCAGCGCTCCCAGTTCGGCGGTGAGCCGGTCGCGCAGTGCGGTGAGCCGGCGGCGCAGCACCGCCGGCCGGCGGCAGTCCTCGATCCGGGGCGCCTCGTCGGGGTGGGCGAGGCCGTACGCGACCGCCTCGCCCACCCCGAGCCCGCAGGAGCCGTGCCGGTCGACTCCCCGGGCGATCTCCCGGGCCCGGTTGGCGGCCCGGTGGTACGGCGTGGCCAGCAGCGCCTCCCCGTCCACGGTCAGCCGGTCGAACGCGTCGGGCACGCCGACCGCCGCCAGGTGGTCGGCCTCGGCGGCCAGCGCCAGCGGGTCCACCACCACGTGCCGCGCCAGGTGCGTCCGCACCCCGGGACGGAACGTGCCGGCGCCGAACTGCGCGAACGTGTGCGCCCGCCCGTCGCGCAGCACCACGTTGTGCGCCGCCTGCGCGCCGCCGTTGAAGCGGACCACGGTGTGCACCGGCCGGGTCGCGCAGAGCGCGTCGACGACGGTGCCCTTGCCGGCGTCGCCGTAGCCGAGGTCGACCACCAGCACGTGGTTCACAGCCGGGTGACCCCGTTCCCGCCGTCGGTCGGGGCGAACGGCAGCGCCGCTACCGCGCGCCGGCCGCCGCCGAGCCCGGCGAGCGCCCGGGAGACGGTCCGGGCGGCGGTCGAGCCGGCCCGGTCCAGGTCGCTGAGCCCGGCGTCCAGGTCGATGGCCTGTTCGCCGAGGCCGACGGTGAGCGCGATGGTCTCGCAGACCGCGTCCAGGTCGTCCAGCTCGACCGCGTTCTGCCCGAGCAGGCCGCGCCAGAAGTCGAGCACCTTGCGGTTGCCGGCGTAGTGGCTGCCGGCCGGGAGCAGGTAGTACGTGTCCCATCGCGCGGTCACCTCGTCCACCACCTGCCGGATCGGCAGGTCCTCGGCGAGGCCGCCGCCGATCAGCCGGGTCACCTCCCGCGCCTTCACCCGGGGGTACGCCAGCTCGTCGCCGATGATGAACAGGTAGCCGCGTCGGCCCCGCTTCTCCCAGCTGTCGGTGGCCGTGTGCCGGGCCATGAAGTGCAGCGCCAGCTCGTACGACTCCATCATCTGGCCGCCCCCGCCGCCTTCCAGCACGATCCGGCCGAGGTCGTCGTCCATCCGGTTGTCGGACTCGAACTGCCCGATCTGGAGCGGCACCCGGTCGCAGGTGGCGTCGCCGATCGCGCCGAACAGCACCTGTGGGTCGCGGGCGTACCCCTGGCGGAGCAGCAGGCCGAGCAGCTGCGGCAGCTTGCGTTGGAGCACCCGGGGCACGTGCCCCATCGAGCCGGTGACGTCGAAGAGCACCGCGATCGGCGTCGACTGCGGGTGTTCGGCGGAGTCGCGGCTCTCCCGCGTCGCGTCGCGCGGGTCGAGTGCGGGGTGCACCTGCCGGGCCCCGCTGTCGCTGTAGGAGAACGCGCTCTTGCCGGTCCGGCGCCGGTAACGGTCGGCGGCGTCGTACACGTCGGTGGACCAGATTCCGCTGCCCATGGCAGCCTCCCTAGGGGTTGAGGGTGAAGGGTCGGAAGGTGCGCGGCCCGTAGAGCCGCACCAGCACCTCGTCGAGTTCGCGGAGCAGCCGCCAGGCGTCGTCCGGCCGGGCGGTCAGCGCGGGTTGCCGGCAGCCGGCCGCGAACGCGCGCAGCTCGCGCGGCGCGCGGTCGGCCATCAGCCAGGTCAGGCAGCGGGCCGCCAGCGCGATGTCGGTGCCGGGGCCGCAGGGCCGCTTCCCGGTGACCTCCGGCGGGTACCAGTCGGCCATGCCGGTGACCAGTGCCGGCACCAGCCCGCCGGGCTCGGTGGAGAAGCACCAGTCGACGAGCACCAGGCCGTGTGCGTTCGGCTCGATCAGCACGTTCCGGGGAAGCACCGCGCCGTGCACCACGCCGGCCCGGTGGGCCAGGCCGAGCGCGACCAGCAGCCGTCGCCACATCCAGGCCGCGTCGCGCGGGTCGACCCCGTCCGGGTACGCCCGGCGCACGTCCTCCAGGCTGTGCAGCCCGGGGACCGTCTCCAGTTCGTTGACCAGCAGTTCCGCGCCGGTCGCCGGGTCACGCACCGGGTAGGAGTCGACCAGCCGGGGCACGTACGCCAGGTGGCGGGCGTCTCCCCGCGCGGCGATCAGTCGCAGCGCGCGTGCCTCGCGGGCCATCAGGTCGTTGTCGCTCGGATGCTGCGGTGCCTTGAGCTGCCGGTGAGAGGGGAGCCCTGCTCTACCGGAGGCGTTAAGCGGGGGCCCTTCCTTGCACCTCATCGGATTGACTCCTCGCGGGCGGGGCGCAGCAGGGCGGGGTGGAGGAGGCGGGCGTCGCCCGGGCGGTAGAGCTTGGCGCGGGGGCCGCCGCGTGCGCCGCCGCGCTCGGTGCTGGCGCCGGTGCTCTCCACGAAGCCCGGCACGGAGAGCACCTTGCGGTGGAAGTTGCCGGCGTGCAGCGGGTGTCCCCAGACCGTCTCGTAGACCGCGCGCAGCTCGGTGACGGTGAACTCGGGGGCGAGGAACCGGGTGGCCAGCGGCGTGTACTCCAGCTTGGAGCGGGCCCGCTCCAACCCGTCGTCGATGATCCGGCCGTGGTCGAAGGCGAGCTGCCGGCTGGTCAGCGCCGTCACCGGCAGCCAGATCGCCTCGTCGGCGTCGCTGTCGGCGACCGGGTCGGGCAGGTCGGGTGCGAACGCCAGGTGGGCGACGGAGACCACCCGCATGCGCGGGTCCCGGTCGGGTGCGCCGTAGCTGCCGAGCTGTTCCAGGTGCACCCGGCGCAGCCGTTCGCCGCCGAGCCCGGTCTCCTCGGCCAGCTCGCGTCGCGCGCCGGCGGCCAGGTCCTCGTCGGGGTGGACGAAGCCGCCGGGCAGCGCCCAGTGCCCCTCGTACGGCGGTGCGCCGCGGCGGATCAGCAGCAGGTGGAGCGCGTCCTCGCGGATGGTCAGCGCCACCACGTCGACGGTGACCGCGACCGCCGGGTAGTCGCGGGGGTCGTATCCGGCGAGGAAGTCCTGCTCGTTCACGGCGCTCACTCTCTCAGGTTGAGAACAACTCAATCTGAGAACAACTTAACGCACGAGAGAGGGGGCCGGCAAGCCCCCTCTCCTCAGCGGACGGTGCCGACCAGGTGCGGTCGTCCGTCCCGTGCGCCGTGCAGCCCGAAGTCCCAACCCGTGCCGTCGGCGGCGGCCCGGAACGCCACCGTGGACGGCAGCGGCACGGGCAGCTTGAACGCCACGTCCACGGTGTACTTCTCGGGCAGCCGGGCCTCCAACGCGGCCAGGCAACGCGCCTTGCTCCACATGCCGTGCGCGATCGGGCGCGGAAAGCCGAACAGCCGGGCGCCCAGCTTCGAGGTGTGGATCGGGTTGTGGTCGCCGGAGACCCGCGCGTAGTCCGTACCCACCCGCGGCGTCACCCGCCACTGCGCCGTGGTGGCCGGCGGCGCCGGGCGGTCACCCCGGTCGCGCCGCGGGCCACCGCCGGCCGCACGCTCCTTCCCGAGGTACGTCGACACACCGCGCCACACCTCCGTGTCGTCGATCGAGCCGACCAGCACCACGTCGAGCTGCCGGCCCCGCTCGTGCGGACGCAGGTTCTCCGCGTACGTGTGGAAGTCGACCGTCTCGCCGACCCGGACCGGTCGGTGCACGGTGATCCGGTTGGCCACGTGCACCACGCCGGTGAGCGGGATCGGGAAGTCGGCGGCGGTCATCAGCCGCAGCGACAGCGGGAACCCGAGCACGTGGAGGTACGTGGCCGGCAGCCGGTCGGCCAGCCGGAACCCGCAGACCCGGTCGTACGCGGCCAGGTGTGCCGGATCCACCGGCACCCCGGCGACGGTCAGCTCGACGGCCGGCAGCTCCCGCCCCCGCCGCCCGCCCAGGCCGGGCACCGCCCCCAGCAGCGCCCGCCGGTACAGCCCGCCGGTGGCCGGCAGCCGCCCCAGCGCCTCCTGGCGTCGCCCGCCCGGCTCCCCGCTCGGTTGATCATGAAGTTGGCGGCCTCGTGGATCTCCGGAAGTGCCGTCAACTTCATGATCGCCGGAGCGGGCCAGCGCGGCGGCGCGGGCCGAGGTGAGGTCCCGGGTGGGGCCCTCGATCAGGTCGGGCAGGGTCAGGTCCTCGCGGTCGTGGTCGTGGGGTGCCATCACGCCCCCAGCAGGCTCTGGCCGCAGACCCGGACCACGTTGCCGCTGACCGCGCCGGTCGCCGGCCAGGAGAGCCAGCCGATCGTCTCGGCCACGTCCACCGGCAGGCCGCCCTGGGCCATGCTGTTCATCCGGCGGCCCGCCTCCCGGATGGTCAGCGGGATGCGCGCGGTCAACCGGGTCTCGATGAACCCGGGCGCGACCGCGTTCAGGCTGATCCCGCGCTCGCGCAGCACCGGGGCCAGCGAGTCGACCAGACCGATCACGCCGGCCTTGCTGGTCGCGTAGTTGGTCTGCCCCCGGTTGCCGGCGATCCCGGCGATCGAGGAGACCGCGACGATCCGCCCGCCGGCCGGGATCAGGTCGCGTTCCAGCAGCACGTCGTTGATCCGTTCCTGGCTGGACAGGTTCACGTCGATCACCGAGTCCCAACGGTCGGCGTCCATCCGGCCGAGCGTCCTGTCCCGGGTGATGCCCGCGTTGTGCACCACCACGTCGACCCGACCGTGCCGGGACGCCAGGTGCTCGGCCAGCCGGGCCGGCGCGTCCGGCGCGGTCAGGTCGAGCTGCACGGCGCTGCCGCCGACGTCGTTGGCCACTGCGGCCAGCTCGTCGCCGGCCGCCGGCACGTCCAGCGCCACCACCCGGGCGCCGTCGCGGGCCAGCACCTTCGCCAGCGCCGCGCCGATGCCCCGGGCCGCGCCGGTGACCAGCACCACCTGCCCGTCCAGCGGCCGGTCCCAGTCGGCCGGCGCGACGGCGGTGCCGACGCCGACCCGGACGACCTGACCCGAGACGTACGCGGAGCGACCGGAGAGCAGGAAGCGCAGCGTGGACTCCAGGCTCACCGGCGTACTGGGGTCGCGGTGCCGGGTGACGTACACGATCTGGGCGGTGACGCCCCGGCCGAACTCCTTGCCGATGCTGCGGGTCAGCCCCTCCAGCGCGCGCTGGGCGGTCGCCTGCCGGGGCGAGTCGCACTCGGCCGGCGGCGTGCCCAGCACGATCACCCGACCGCTGGGCAGCAGCGACCGGGCCTGCGGGTGGAAGAAGTCGTAGAGCTGGCGCAGTTCGGTGGAGTCGGTGACGCCGCTGGCGTCGTACACCAGGGCGGCGAAGCGGCTGTCGGCGGCGGTGGCAGCCGGGTCGGCCAGCTCGACCCCGGCGGCGGCCAGGCGTTGGCGGACCGGCTCGGTGAGCTGGCCGCCGGTCGAGGAGCCGAGCAGGACCGGCCCGGGGACGAGCGGGTCGCCCGGCGTGTGCCGGCGCAGTCGGGGTGGGTCGGGCAGCCCGAGGCGCTTGACCAGCGCGCGACCGGCCCCCGTCTGGACGAAGCTCGCGTACCTGTCGGTCATGGGCGTAGCCTACTGGTGAGTAGGGTACGGGCAAAAGCTTCGAGGAGGCCGATCGTGCAGAGTGTCCGGCGGGTCGCGGTGGTCGGCGGCAACCGCATCCCCTTCGCCCGCTCCAATTCGCGCTACGCGCACGCGTCCAACGCCGACATGCTCGGCGCGGCGCTCGACGGGCTGGTCGCCCGGTTCGGGCTGGCCGGCGAGCGGCTCGGCGAGGTGGCTGCCGGCGCGGTGCTGAAGCACTCCCGGGACTTCAACCTCACCCGTGAGGTGGTGCTCGGCTCCCGCCTCGACCCGCACACCCCGGCGTACGACGTCCAGCAGGCGTGCGGCACCGGGCTGGAGGCCGCCATCGGTGTCGCCAACAAGATCGCCCTTGGGCAGATCGACGTCGGGGTGGCCGGGGGCGTGGACACCACCTCGGACGCGCCGCTGGCGGTCAACGAGGACCTGCGCCGCACGCTGATCCAGCTCAACTCCGCCCGGACCCTCGGCGAGCGGCTCAGGCTGGCCGCGAAGCTGCGCCCCCTCCAGCCGTTCAAGCCGGAGATCCCGCGTAACGCCGAGCCGCGTACCGGGCTGTCCATGGGCGAGCACGCCGCCCGGAGCGCGCTGCGCTGGAACATCGACCGGGCCGCCCAGGACGAGTTGGCGCTCCGCTCGCACCAGCGGCTCGCCGCCGCGTACGAGGACGGGTTCTTCGACGACCTGATCACCCCCTACCTGGGGTTGACCCGCGACCAGAACCTCCGCCCGGACACCTCCCTGGAGAAGCTCGGCTCGCTCAAGCCGATCTTCGGCACCACCGGCCCGGACGCCGACCGGGCGACCATGACCGCCGGCAACTCCTCGCCGCTCACCGACGGCGCGTCGACCGTGCTGCTGGCCTCGGAGGAGTGGGCGCGGGCGCACAACCTGCCGGTGCTCGCCTGGTTCGCCTGGTCCGAGACGGCCGCGGTCGACTTCGTGCACGGCGACGAAGGGCTGCTGATGGCCCCCGCGTACGCGGTGCCCCGGATGCTGTCGCGGGCCGGCCTCACGCTCCAGGACTTCGACTTCTACGAGATCCACGAGGCATTCGCCTCGCAGGTGCTGGCCACCCTGGCCGCCTGGGAGTCGCCGGAGTTCTGCAAGGAACGCCTCGGCCTGGACGCGCCGCTCGGCCCGATCGACCGGGACAGGCTGAACGTCAACGGCTCCTCGCTGGCCGCCGGGCACCCGTTCGCCGCCACCGGTGGCCGGATCGTCGCGTCGCTGGCCAAGCTGCTCGACCGGAAGGGGAGCGGACGCGGCCTGATCTCCATCTGCGCGGCCGGTGGGCAGGGCGTGACCGCGATCCTGGAGCGCTGAACAGGAGCAACACCCCGATCGGGTAGCAAAACGGACAAAGACTCACGTTAGGGGCCGAGAACCTCCCAGGATGGATCGCACTTATCCATCTCAAACTGGAGGTTCTCGGTGAAAAAACGTCATTGGTTGCTCGCTCTCGTCTCCGGGGCGGCATTCGTTCTCGTACCCGGCGCCGTCCAACCGGTCGGTGCGGTCGCCGCCACCACGCTCGCCGCCCGGACGGTCGCCCTCGCCCCGGCCGGCGACACGTCCGAACGACCGCAACCCTCACCCACGCAGAGCCTCTGCCGGCCGGGCACCCCGCCCACCGCGCCGCCGACCACCGAGTTCTACGACAACAACCCGATGCTCGGCCCGGCCACGCTGCCCACCGCCTCGCCGGTCGGACCGCTGCTCGCCGGCTACCAGCGGTTCGGGGCGCTGACCGAGAGCCAGTTCCTGGCGCAGTACACCACCGGGACTCCGGCGGCGTACGTCTACCCGCCGGCCAACGGGTTCGTCATCGCCCCGGACGGCCGCCCGCTCAAGCAGGCGCAGAGCCTGCTGGCCGGCTACCGGCTCGACCGCTTCGGCTTCACCGGTGGCGCGTTCCTCTCTCCGCTCGGCACGCCGTTCAGCTCGCGCGCGCTCACCCCGCAGAGCCTGAACACGCCGGCGAACGCGCCGCTGGCCAACTACCACGTCTACTGCGTGGTCAAGCCGTTCACGGTCGACTCCGGCCCGATCGCGTCGTGGTTCGCCCAGCCCGGCATGGGCACCCAGTTCCAGCTCAACCCCGCGTACCTGCCGCAGGCCGGGGCCACGCTGACCGTGCAGTGGCTGCTCGACAACGGTTTCCTGGTGGAAGAGGATCTGACCGCCGGGGTGTGAGCGCAGGCCCCGGCCTTGACACGGGACGGGAGGTCGGGTGTGGACCGGCACCAGGTACGCGCCGCGCTGCTGGCGGCCGGGCTGTCCCCGGACGCGTTCGCGCTGGAGGGCGTGCACGAACACGTGCCGGTCCCGCCCGACTTCTGGTTCCTGCGCCGCGCCCGCACCGGCGGCTGGGAGATCGGCGCCTACGAGCGCGGGACGTACGACGTCCGGCAGCGCTTCGACACCGAGGAGGAGGCGGGCGACGGGCTCTGGCGCGCGCTCACCGGCCGGCCGTCCCCGCCCTGACCGCCGGCGGGACAAGCCGGACGGTGGCGCCCTCGGGCAGACCGACCGAAGGCCCGACGTGCCACTCGTCGAAGCCCTGGAAACCGAGCTCCACGAGCCGCCGCGACACCTGCGCCGGACTGAGCCCGGTGATGTCGGAGCTGAGCACGAGGCGCTCAAGGGTGAGCGGCTCGGCCGGTTCCGTCCAGGGAGCGTGACCGTTGAGGGTCCGGCTGACGAGCACCGGGTCGTCAGCCGAGACGTACTCCGGCAGTGAGTGCTCGGATGTCGCGTGGCCGAGAGCACGGAGCCGTTCCGCGACCCGGGCCGGGGTGAGGCCGGTGCGGTGCGCCGCGGCAACGAGGTGGCCGACCGCTACCTCCAGGTCCGCGTCGAGCCAGGGGGGCTCACTGTCCAGCTGTACGCTGAGAATGATCAGATCCGCCGACGTGACGTCGTCGGGCGGCAGGTCCGGCCGGGTGGTGAGGCCGAAGCCCTGGAGCCGTTCGTGCACCTGGGCGTGGGTGAGCCCGGTGCGTCTCGCGCCGAGCAGGACGTGGCCCGGAGGGACGGTCCTCGTCCCGTCCAGCCAGGGCGTGTCTCCGTCCAGGTCGCGACTGAGCAGGCCGACGTCCGTGAAAGTGACGGCGGTCGGGAGCATCACCGCCGGAATGGTGAAGCCGTACTCCGCGAGCCGCGACGCCACCTCGGCGGGAGTCACCCCGAGTCGGGTCGCCGCGGTCACGAGGTGGGAGGGTAGGACGGTGGCCTCCGGGTCCAGCCACGGATCCCGCCCGTCGAGATCCTGACTGAGGAGCACGAGATCGTTCTCGGCCGGGGCGTCGGGAAATTGCTGTCCGACGAGCCGGTAACCGAGTTGCTGTAGCCGTTCGGCGGCCCGGCGCGGGCTCAGCTCGCTGCGGGAGGCCGCCTCGGCCACCGCGTGCGAGGGTAGGGGCTCTGCCGTGTCCAGCATCACGTCGAAGCTGGGAGAGCCGTACCGGCGACCCCGAGGGCCGGGGCGGTCGGTCGAGAGCTTGACCGACGGTACGCGGGGTGCGGCGCTCGGCAGGTCGTCGGCTTCCCAGACCAGCTTCATCTCCACCTCGGCTGGCAGACTGCTGGGCGGCGGGACCACGGCGACGTACCCGAGCCGACGTAGCCGGCCGACGACCTCCTCCGCCGGGGTACCGGCCACGAACGCGGCGACGACGACATGCCCACCGGAGACGGCCTGGTCGGGCGGGAGCCACGGCCGCTGGCCGTTCATCCGGACGCTCGCGACGACGTAGTCGATCATGTCCAGGTCACCGGTCGGAGCGTCACGTACGGTGAAGCCGAGCCGGCGGAGCCGATCGGCGGCCACGTCGGCGGCGATGCCCGCCTCCACCGCCGCTGCCATGACGTGCGGGACCGCCACCTCATCGGCCTGGTCCAACCACGGCTCCCGCCCGTCGAGGTCTTGGCTCAGCAGCAGCCGGTCGATCGGGCTCGACAGATCGGGCAGATCGTGCCGAGGCGCTGGAAAACCCAGTTCGACGAGTCGCTCGACAACCGCCGGAAGGGAAGGGCCGGGATTGGTCGCCCTCGCGATGAGGTGACCGATCGGGAGTGGCTGGGCCGGATCGAGCGAGCGTCTGTTGCCGTCGGTCCGGGTGAGCAGGGAGTCGCTCGGTCTCGCCCGGACGATCCCTCCGTGGGCCACCGTCAGCTCGGGGCCGTAGAGGCCGGCGGCGATCCATGCGACCAGGCGCCAGATTCCGTCCGGCTGGGTCAGTTCGGTGAGATCTGCGGCTTCCCCTCCGGGGCGGGTTGTTGCCGGCGGGTTGAGGCGGAACACCGGCACTCCCGCGTCGGGCGGATAGCAGCCGACGGTGCGGAGCTCGTCCACCAGCGGGCTTCCGGGCCAGGACGTCCGACCCGCCCGCAGCGCCAACTCGAACACCGCATCCGCCACCAGCGGTACGCGCGTGGCGAGTTCCGAGAGCCAGGCGTGGTTGAACAGTGGACTGTCGGCGGCACCGGCGGCTTCGGCCGCATTCTTGAGGAGTTCGGTCACCTGCTGCGACTCGTCGTCCAACAGCTGTGTCCGGTTGACCGACAGCCGTGGCGCGCGCGTGCCGTACAGGTTGACCACGGCGGTGATGTCCGATGCCTCGACCCAGATGCCGTCCACCAGGATTGCGCCGGAACGATCGCACCACCACACCGGATGAGGCTCCGAGCCGATCACGACCGGGTCCCGGCGTGACGGGACGGCGACGTCTTCGCTCGACTCCAGCGGTTCGGCGGCACCCAACGGGGCGATCGACGACAGCCGGCGCGGTTCCCACCGCAGGGCCTCACCGTCGAGTGTCACGGTGGTCCGGAACTCCGCCACCCAGAGGAGCCGCCGCAGGAAGTTCGCGCTGGAGAGATTTTCGGTGTCGCTCCGGAGATAGAGCCGGACCCTCGTACCGGCATCCTGTCCCAACCCGGTCTCCCGGATGCGGAACAGGTTGCCCGGTCCGGCGATGGACACCCAGAGGCGGCTGCCGCGACGCCCCTCCTGGCCGAATCGGCAGGTCTCCACCGTGATCTCGTCGGCGAGCATGAAGTAGCTCAGGACGCCGACCCCGAAGCGGCTGTTCGGGAAGAAGTCGATGGGCGGCGCCAGGCGTGCCCACCGCGACTGCTCCTCCACGAACTCGGACGTCTCGACGAAGCGGGTGCCGGCCTGCGAGAACACGTCGGTCAGTTCGCGGACCCCCATGCCCACGCCGTTGTCCGAGCACTCCAGGTAGGCGCGGCCCTGCTCGTCCCGGCCCTGGACGAAGTCGATCCGGCCCTCCCACGGGGACACGGCCCCGCCGGTACGCCTGACGTACTCGTTCCGGGCGGCTCGGTAGCGGCACGCGTCGAGCGCGTTCTGGTACAGCTCCCGGACGGCCAGGAGCGGATCGCCGTAGAGCTGCTCGCCCATGAGCAGTTCCTGGATCCGGTCCTCGGCGAGGTGGAACCGCACGCCGGCGGACTGGTAGGCCCGCCCCTCCGGCCCCTCGCTCGGGCGGACCTGGTCCGCCGAGGCGTGTGCCGGCAGGGCCGAGAGCGTTTGGAGATGGGTGTCCTCGGCGGCGCCGTCCTGGATCTCGACCAGGAGCGTGTCGAAGAACTCGACGTGGGCCCGCAGGGCGATCTCGATGGCCGGGTGGGCGCAGGTGGTGCGCAGCACCCGCACCGGCCCGCGGGATTCCCACTCCACCGCGTCGATGGAGGCGTGCAGTTCGTCAGGTGACACCGGATCGCTGATCCCCATGTGCTCGACGACCACCTCGGGCAGCGCGGCGGCCTCGATGGCCATGGCGCGTCCCGCAGCCAGGAGGTAGGCGACCAGGCGCTCCCGTACCGGTTGTTCGTCGGCGGTTCCCGCGCCGACCGTGCAACGACTCCGGAGCCGTCCGGGCCGGTCGGTACGGGTGAGGAAGCCCGGGCCGCCGCGCAGGCTCCTGATCAGCTCGATCACCCGGGGCTCCTCGAAGACCCGCGCGGACAGGTGCAGGGACGCGACGCCGAGCGGAATCAGCTCGGCGACGTCACGGTCGGACGACCGGGTCAGGGACTGCCGGGCGATCCAGCGGTGCAGCAACCACCAGCCGATCTGCCCGGCGACGTCCGGGTTCTGCGCCTGGCCGTTCAGGCGGCGCCACAGCCGCGGAAAGCTCTGCGCGAAGCGCCGGTAGGAGTCGCTGTCGGGATCGGGCTGCTCGGGCGCGGGCCAGTTGGCCGGATCGACGTGGGCGGCTCGGGCAGCGCGCAGCGCCCACCACGTGTCGTACAGATAGGGGCCGGCGACCAGCAGCGCGGCCTCGGCCGCGGAGAGGCGCAGCTCGTCGGCGGAGGTCGCGCCGGGGTAGGCGAGGAGGTTCGCCAGGAACTCGACCCGACGACTGATGCGCGTGGCGAGGTCCGGCTCGTGCCACGGATCGTGCGTCAGCGCCCGTGCGGCGTCCCGGCGTAGGCGCACCACGTGCTCGACCAGGCTGATGGTGGAGGACCGTAGCTCCTCGCTGACCAGGGATGGCGAGACCAGGTCCCAGGCCCGGTGGGACTGCGCCTGGGCCACCCAGTCGAACGACCGTTGCGTCGCCCGGCGCGACGACAGCGGGAAGGGGGTGATCTCCGCACCGTCCGGATGGACGAGGGCGGTCTGGGGCCGCCGGTCGTGGACAGCCGCCAGCTCCCGCATCTGCTCGTTGACCGCGGTGACGAGATCGTCCAGTGTCCGGCCGGCCTGACCGTTGACCAGGATCTGCTGGAGAGCCCGGGAGAAGATGCTGAAGGAATCTCCGGTACCGGGAACGAACTGGGCCTTCTCCCCGGGCCCGCAGGCGAACAGAAAGGCGACGCGCTGCCGCGCCACGTGGCTGATCCGCCCGGTGCTCCACCGCTGTAGCTCCACCGCCATGGACTGCTGGTCGAACCCCTCCCGGCAGGCGTCCACCACGAAGAGCACCTGCCCGGCGCGGCTGCGCTCCAGCGCACCGGCCCAGTAGGTGAGCGGCACCATCGACTCCCGCAGCGGGATCCGCAGATCGGCCTCGGACGGCACCAGGTAGTCGACGCCCTCGGTGTGGGCGCCGTGCCCGCTCAGATAGACGAGCAGGCTGTCGTTCGGGCGGGCATCACCGAGGAACTGGCCCACCTCGGCGCAGATCTTCGGCCGGCTGAGCCGGCCACCGTCGAGCGTTCGGACGCGGTATCCGGTCTCCTCCAGGGCCACGCTCAGCGCACCGATGTCGTTCGGGACGAAGGGCAGCGGCACGATCTGCGGGTCGTCGTACTCCGCGACGCCGAGCAGGAGAGCGCGGAAGGCGGCCACGACGGCTACTCCCGGAAGGTCAGCGTGACCGTGCCCTTGGAGCCGATCTCGGTGGTGCCGACGAGGTTGAGACCGCCCTTGGCCGACACCTCGAAGCTGAACTGCGCCTCGGCGAGCCGGAGCCGCCCGGTCTCCTCGGTCACCTCGTCGAAGACCGTGCGCAGCGCGGCCACCGTGTGCCGGACGCTCTCCCGGAGCACGGCGATCGGGATGTTCCGGACCGCCACCTCCCGTTCGCCCCTGCGGAACAACCCCATGGTGTCCGGGTCGTCCGACACGTCCACGGACACCAGAAAGGGCAGAGTGTCGACATCGGTTACGGGTTGGGACATCGGGGACGCCTTCCCGGATCGAGGATCATTGACGGAGGGCGGACAGCATATCCGTGGAATTCGCGCCGGAGCGTGACTGTCGCATCGTCGACATCCCGCCGGAACGGCCGCCGGGACCGGCCTGGTGGCCGGCCTTCCGGGACGTACGAAAGAATGCGGTACGTGACGACGATCCCGAACGTGCTCGCCAACCGTTACGCCTCGCCCGAGCTGGTCGCCCTCTGGTCGCCGGAGGAGAAGGTGCGGATGGAGCGCCGGCTCTGGCTGGCGGTGCTCCGGGCCCAGCGGGACCTCGGCGTGCCGGTGCCGGACGGGGTGGTCGAGGCGTACGAGCGGGTCGTCGACGACGTCGACCTGGCTTCGATCGCCGCTCGCGAGCGGGTCACCCGGCACGACGTGAAGGCCCGGATCGAGGAGTTCAGCGCGCTCGCCGGGCACGAGCACGTGCACAAGGGGATGACCTCCCGGGACCTCACCGAGAACGTCGAGCAGCTCCAGATCCGGGCGTCGCTGGAGCTGATCCGGGACCGGCTGGTCGCCACGCTGACGCGGCTGGCCTGGCACGCGGGTGAATACTCCGGCCTGGTGATGACCGGCCGGTCGCACAACGTCGCCGCGCAGGCCACCACGCTGGGCAAGCGCTTCGCGTCCGCCGCGGAGGAGCTGCTGATCGCGTACGAGCGGCTGACGGACCTGATCGACCGCTACCCGCTGCGCGGGATCAAGGGGCCGGTGGGCACGGCCGCCGACCAGCTCGACCTCTTCGACGGCGACGCCGACAAGGTGGCCGAGCTGGAGCGCCGGGTGGCCGGGCACCTGGGGTTCGCCCGGGTGCTGGACAGCGTCGGGCAGGTCTACCCGCGTTCGCTGGACTTCGACGTGCTCTCCGCGCTGGCGCAGGTGGCCGCCGCGCCGTCGTCGCTGGCCACCACGATCCGGCTGATGGTCGGGCAGGAGTTGGTCACCGAGGGCTTCAAGCCGGGGCAGGTCGGCTCCAGCGCGATGCCGCACAAGATGAACACCCGCTCCTCGGAGCGGGTGAACGGCTTCGCCGTGATCATCCGGGGTTACCTGTCGATGGTCGGCGAGCTGGCCGGTGACCAGTGGAACGAGGGGGACGTCTCCTGTTCCGTGGTGCGGCGGGTGGCGCTGCCGGACGCGTTCTTCGCCGCCGACGGCCTGTTCCAGACGTTCCTGACCGTGCTTGACGAGTTCGGCCCGTACCCGGCGGTGATCAACCGGGAGCTGGAGCGCTTCCTGCCGTTCCTGGCCACCACGAAGATCCTGGTCGCCGCCGTGCGGCGGGGCGTCGGTCGGGAGGTCGCCCACGAGGTGATCAAGGAACACGCGGTGGCCGTGGCGCTGGCCATGCGGGAGCAGGGCGCGCCGGAGAACGACCTGTTCGACCGCCTGGCCGCCGACGGCCGCCTCGGCCTGACCCGGGCCGAGATCGACGCGCTGGTCGCCGACCGCAACGCCTTCGTCGGCGCCGCCGAGACCCAGGTGTCCCACCTGGTGGCCCGCGTCACCAAGATCGTCCAGTCCCACCCCGAGGCCGCCGCCTACTCGCCGCCCCCCATCCTCTGACACCACCCGTTCGCCGCATCACCGGATGGGTCAGGGGCCGGTGGGGGTTTCGGCGGCCGTCGACAGGTTGGGGGCGCTGGCCGGCTCGGCGATGCCGCCGGGGGCGCTGGCGATCTCCGGGTCGTGGGCCGTCTCGGCGGCGATCATCGGCTGGTCGGGCGGCATGACGTCGGGCATCTTCGGCGCGACGATCACCGCGGTGCCGTAGGCGCAGATCTCCATCCACATCTCGCCGCAGTCGCGGCTGTCGAAACGCATCCCGATCACCGCGTTCGCGCCGAGCCGCTGGGCCTCCTCACCCAGTCGGGCCACCGAGTCGGTCCGCCACCGGGTGAGGTTGTCCGGGGCCATCGGGTCGTAGGCGCCACCGCGCAGGTTCTTGACCCCCTCGCGGTACGGGTTGCGGGTCCTCGCCATCGAGGAGACCACTTCGCCGAGGATCTGGCGGATCTCGTAGCCGGGCAGTTGATCCGTCGTCACGACCAGCACGGTTTCGATGCTGTCAGCCGCCGGCGGAGGCGTTCGGGTGCCGTGGGCACCCGATCGGATGCTGCAAAACGGCGCGGCGCGGACGGCCGGGGCGACTCCCGGCCATCCGCGCCGCTTCGGCACCAACCGTCAGACACCGGCCACCGAGGTGATCCAGGACCGGTTGTACGCGACGCTGCCGTAGTTCTGGATGCTGGAGCCGTCGGCGGTGGAGGCCACGCCCACCTGCCGGCCGTTGTAGAACTGCGGGCCGCCCGAGTCACCCCGCCACGCGTTGCCGTTGATCCGGGTGCTCCGGATCGCCTGGCCGCCGTACGCGTCGGTGACGTTGGTGCTGGTCACCTGGACGTTGGCGGTCTTGAGCTGGGGCGACGCGCCGCAGCCGCTGTAGCAGGTCATGCCCCAGCCGTAGATCGAGTTGGTGGAGCCGACCGGCGGGTTGCTGCTGGCCAGCGACACCGCGGAGGTGCTGACCGTGCTGGAGAGCCGGAGCAGGGCCAGGTCGTTGCGGGTGTAGGAGGCGCTCACGCTGCGGGTGACGCCGCCCGAGGCGTAGTAGACGCTGCCGACCCGTACCGACATGGTGCCGCTGACGCAGTGCCGGGCGGTGAGCACCCACTGGGACGCGATCACGCTGCCGGAGCAGGTGAACGAGCCGTTGCTGAAGACGGCCGCGGCCCACGGCGCGGACGAGACGGTGTTGCCGCCGATGATCGGCTGCGGACCGGCCGGTGCGGCACCGGCGCCGGATGCGGTGGCCAGCACGCCGGCGAGCGCGGTGGTCAGCACCGCGAGCAGGGGACGGAGGCGCATGTCGGGGCTCCTTCTGCGCGACACCCGGGATCCCCGGGTGCGGATCGGTGCCCGCCGGGCGGGGTGGGCCGGCGGGAGACATCGATCACTCACATCGACATCTGACGATGCATGCTACGGCCGGGGCGAGTCCCGTCACAAGACGTGAATCGGATTGACTCGATGTCTCGGGGCGTGCCGGCCCGCTGTCGGAAAACCGGCCCCGTTCGCCCGGCGGTGGGACGTGAAATGCCTGGTGAGAGCCGTTGCCCCGGCCTCTGGGCGGAGGCGCTGCGCAACGAATACGTATCGACGCCGCAACGAACGCGCAACGGTCTCCCGGGTCCCGCCGTCCACCGCTCGAACTGGCCCCGGCCGGTGCGGGTCGGGCGGTATCTGCCAGGTAGGCTGGCTGCGCTCGGCCGTTTGTGGGCCGGCACCCAACTGCGTACACAGTCAGGAGTGCCCAGTGCCTCGCGTCGTCGTCGACGTCATGCTCAAGCCCGAGATCCTCGATCCGCAGGGCCAGGCCGTCGCAAACGCACTGCCCCGGCTCGGCGTCGGTGACGTCGCCTCGGTCCGGATCGGCAGGCGGATCGAGATCGAGTTCACCGGCGAACCGGACCTGGACCGGGCCCGCGAGATCGCCGACAAGCTGCTCGCCAACCCGGTCATCGAGGACTTCACGGTCCGCGTGGTCGAGGCCGACGAGACCGCGGGCGCGCACTCGTGACCGCCCGGGTCGGTGTGGTGACCTTCCCCGGCTCGCTCGACGACGGGGACGCGGCCCGGGCCGTCCGGATCGCCGGCGCCGAGCCGGTCCGGCTCTGGCACGGCGACCCGGACCTGCACGGCGTGGACGCCGTCGTCCTGCCCGGCGGCTTCTCCTACGGCGACTACCTGCGCTGTGGCGCCATCGCCCGGTTCGCGCCGGTGATGGAGACGATCGTGGACGCCGCCCGTGGCGGCCTGCCGGTGCTGGGCATCTGCAACGGCTTCCAGATCCTCTGCGAGGCGCATCTGTTGCCCGGGGCGCTCACCCGCAACCAGCACCTGCACTTCCGCAACCGGGACCAGGTCCTCCGGATCGAGGCCACCGGCACCGCCTGGACCAACACGTTCCAGCCGGGCCAGGAGGTGCTCATCCCGGTCAAGAACGGCGAGGGCTGCTACGTCGCCGACGCCGCCACGCTGGACCGGCTGGAGGCCGAGGGCCGCGTCGTGGCCCGATACGTCGGTGGCAACCCCAACGGTTCGCAGCGCGACATCGCCGCGATCACCAACGAGGCCGGCAACGTCGTCGGCATCATGCCGCATCCCGAGCACGCGGTGGAGGCGCTCACCGGTCCCTCCCTGGACGGCCTCGGCTTCTTCACCTCGGTGCTCAAGCACCTGGTGGGAGCCCCGGCGTGACCATCGGTCGGCTCACCCGCCGTCCCGACGGCGAGCGCAGCAAGGAGACGTCATGACCATCCATCCGGACCCGGCCCTGCGGGAGCCGCAGGGCGTGGCGCCGCAGGCCGGCCCGACCGACGACTGGGCGCCGGGCGTGGACACCGTGCCGCAGGCCGCCGGCACGCCGGAGGAGCTTCAGCCGTACGCCGAACTCGGCCTGCGCGACGACGAGTACGACCGGATCCGGCAGATCCTCGGCCGCCGGCCGACCCAGGCCGAGCTGGCCATGTACTCGATCATGTGGAGCGAGCACTGCTCCTACAAGTCGAGCAAGGTGCACCTGCGTCAGTTCGGGGAGAAGGCGCCGCCGAGCGACCGGCTGCTCGCCGGCATCGGGGAGAACGCCGGCGTGGTCCGGGTCTCCGACGAGCTGGCGGTGACCTTCAAGGTCGAGTCGCACAACCACCCGAGCTTCGTCGAGCCGTACCAGGGCGCGGCGACCGGTGTCGGCGGCATCGTCCGCGACATCCTCGCCATGGGCGCCCGCCCGGTGGCCGTGATGGACCCGCTGCGCTTCGGCGCGGCCGACCACCCGGACACCGCCCGCGTGCTGCCCGGCGTGGTGGCCGGCGTCGGCGGCTACGGCAACTGCCTCGGCCTGCCCAACATCGGCGGCGAGGTGGTCTTCGACCCCTGCTACCAGGGCAACCCGCTGGTCAACGCGCTCTGCCTGGGCGTGCTGCCGGTCGACCGGCTCCAGAAGAAGGACGCCACCGGCCCCGGCAACGTGGTGGTGCTGATGGGCGCCCGGACCGGCCGCGACGGCATCGGCGGCGTGTCGGTGCTGGCCAGCGCCACCTTCGACGAGGGCAGCGAGCAGCGCCGCCCGTCCGTGCAGGTGGGCGACCCGTTCATGGAGAAGCTGCTCATCGAGGCGTGCCTGGAGCTGTACGACGCCGAACTGGTCGTCGGCATCCAGGACCTCGGTGGCGCCGGCCTGACCTGCGCGCTGACCGAGACCGCCGCCTCCGCCGGCACCGGCATGCGGGTGTGGCTGGAGCGGGTGCCGCTGCGCGAGCCCTCGATGGAGCCGCACGAGATCCTGGCCAGCGAGTCCCAGGAGCGGATGCTGCTGGTCGTCACGCCGGAGAAGCTGGAGGCGGTGCTCAAGACCGCCGAGAAGTGGGGCGTCTGGGCCACCGCCATCGGCGAGGTCACCGCGCCGTCGCCGGACGGCCGGCCGGGCCGGCTGGTCATCACCTGGCGCGACCAGCTCGTGGTGGACGTGCCGCCGGGCTCGCTCGTCGACGACGGGCCGGTCTACGCCCGTCCGATGCGGGAGCCGGCCGACCTGATCCTGCTCCAGGCCGACCGGGCCGAGACGCTGCCCCGCCCGAGCACCCCGGACGCGCTCCGGGAGACCGTGCTGCGCATGATCGCGTCGCCCAACCTGGCCGACAAGACCTGGGTGACCGAGCAGTACGACAGGTACGTGCTCGGCAACACCGTGCTCGCCCAGCCGGAGGACTCCGGCGTGATCCGGATCGACGAGCGCAGCGGCCTCGGTGTCGCGCTCTCCGTCGACGGCAACGGCCGGTACGCGCGCCTCGACCCGTACCACGGGACGAAGCTGGCGCTGGCCGAGGCGTACCGGAACGTGGCGGTGACCGGCGCGAAGCCGATCGCGGTGACCAACTGCCTCAACTTCGGCTCGCCGGAGGACCCGGGCGTGATGTGGCAGTTCGCCGAGGCCGTACGCGGCCTGGCGGACGGCTGCCTGGAGCTGGGCATCCCGGTGACCGGCGGCAACGTCAGCTTCTACAACCAGACCGGCGCGGCGGCCATCCACCCGACCCCGGTGGTCGGCGTGCTGGGCATCCTCGACGACGTCGCCGCGCGGGTGCCGATGGGCTTCGTGCCGCGGTCGGCCGGCGACCACGACCAGCTCTTCCTGCTGGGCGAGACGCACGTCGAGCTGTCCGGCTCGGAGTGGGCCTGGGTGACCCACGAGCACCTGGGCGGCATCCCGCCGCAGGTGGACCTGGCCCGCGAGCGGCAGCTCGGCGAGCTGCTGGCCGAGGCGGCCCGGGTGGGGCACGTCAGCTCGGCGCACGACCTCTCCGACGGCGGCCTGGCGCAGAGCCTGGTCGAGTCCAGCCTGCGTCGCGGCGTCGGTGCCCGGGTCACCCTGCCGGAGCACTTCGCCGACGGCTCGATGCCGTTCGTGTTCCTGTTCAGCGAGTCCGCCGGCCGGGTGCTGGTGTCGGTGCCGCGCGGGCACGAGAAGGCGTTCACCGCCCTCTGCGCCGAGCGCGGGGTGCCGTGGGAGTACATCGGCGTGACCGACCCGGCCGGTGGCGCGCTGGAGGTGCGCGGCCAGTTCCGGATCGGCCTGGACGAGCTGCGTGAGGCGCACGGCGCGACGCTGCCGCGCCTGTTCGGCGACGCCGAGGCGCCGCGGGTGGAGGTGGCGGCGACCCGTACCGGCACCACCACCGTGCTGCCGGCCACCGCCGAGCAGCCGGTGGGGGTGGATCCGGCCCGGGTCGACGCGGAGCCCATCGCCCGGACGGCCCCGGACGCGGAAGCGCCGGCGCCGTCGGGCGGCCCGACGCGGGCGGACGCGGGCACCGGGTCCGCCCCGGCCCGGGAGGTCTCGCCCGAGGCCGGAGCCGGCTCGCCCGATTCCGGAGCCGGCTCGCCCGCAGCCGGGGACGCGCCGCCGACCGGTCCGACCGCGACGGCGGCCGGCACCGACTCCGCCGACCCGTCGCGGGGCGACACCGGGTCGTCCGGGTCGCTTCCGGCGCGGGCCGAGCCGCAGTCCGGCGGGTCCGCTCCGGCGCGCGTCGATGACGAGCCGGCCGGGCCGGCCACGGCACGGGCCGAGGCGTCCCCGGCGGAGGTCACCGGGCCGCCGTCCGACTCCACCCCGGGCGATGTCCGCCCGGCTGCCGGTGAGCCGGACCAGCGCTGAGGTCACGAACGTGGGCGTCTTCACGCAGCCCGGTGCCGGCGCCCGATTCGACTGGGGCCTGACCGGAGCGGCGGAACTCGGCCGGGTCTGCGCCGTCCTGGTGGTGGTGGACGTCCTGTCGTTCACCACCGCCGTGGAGGTGGCGGTGAGCCGCGGCTCACGGGTGCACCCGTTCCCGTGGGGCGAGCAGGCGGCCGAGTACGCCCGCCGGGTCGGCGCCGTCGCCGCGGTGGGCCGCCGGCAGACGACCCCGGAGCATCCGTGGTCGCTCTCCCCGGCGGCGCTGCGGACCGCACCTGTGGTCGCCGACCTGGTGCTGCCGTCGCCCAACGGCTCGGCGATCAGCGCCGCGGCGAGCGCCACCGGGATGCCGGTGGTGGCGGCGTGCCTGCGTAACGCACGCGCTGTCGGGCGATGGCTCCGCCACCAGGGGTACGGCACGAACGACGCCGCCGTGGGCGTGGTGGCGGCCGGTGAGCGCTGGCCGGACGGGTCGCTGCGCCCCAGCGTGGAGGACCAGCTCGGGGCCGCCTGCGTGCTGGACGCCCTGGCCGGCGTGCCGGGTGGCCTCTCGGTGGAGGCGGCCATGGCGCTGGCGGCACTCGCCAGCACGCCCGACGTGCCGGCGGCGGTGCGGGGTTGCGTCTCCGGCCGGGAGCTGGCCGAGGGCGGGTTCGCCGAGGATGTCGAGGTCGCCGCCGAGATCGGTGTCTCCGACGTGGTGCCGGTGCTCCGCCAGGGTTACTTCGCCCCCGCCTGAGAGCTTCCGCCGCAGATCTTTGGGCCGATGGACCGCCGCTGGCGGGAGCATCAGGGCCGTGCCGGCGCTTTGGTGACCTGACGAGCGTGGCCGCCCGGCGGGTGCCGGACGGCCACGGGTGGCGCGGAGAACGCGGGTCAGTCGTCCAGCCAGTCGAGGCGTCGCCCGCCCCGATCCGGCGTACCGTCCGCACGGCCCCGACCGGACTGCGCCGAATCGTCGGGGTAGCCGGCCTGGTTGTCGTAGCCGGGACCGCGCTGCTGCGGCGGCTCCTGACCGTAGCCGCCCTGCTGGCCGTACCCGCCGCGCTGGTCGTAGCCGCCCTGCTGGTCGTAGCCGCCCTGCTGATGACCGCCGTCGTAACCGCCGGGGGCGTTGCCGTAGGCCGCGCCGGCCTGGCCGCCGTCGTAGCCGCCCGGCTGCCGGCCGTCGTAGCCGCCACCCTGGTGGCTGCCGTAGCCGCCGGTCGGGGCGTCGCCGTAGCCGCCCGGCTGCCGGCCGCCGTCGTAGCCACCGGTGGGCGCGTCGGCGTAGCCGCTGGCCGGCCGGCTGTCGCCGTAGCCCGGGGCGTCGCCGTAGCCGCCGGTGGGGGCGTCGCCGTAGCCACCCCCCGCCGGCGCACCGCCGTAGCCGCCGGTGGGCGCGTCGCCGTAGCCGCCACCCGGCCGGCTGTCGCCGTAGCCGGGGGCGTCGCCGTAGCCGCCCTGCTGCCGGCCGCCGTCGTAGCCGCCGGCGGGGTTGCCGTCGTAGCCGCTGCCCGACGCGGCCCCGTAGCCAGCCCCGGCGCCGTAGCCGTCGGCCTGCTCCGCACCCCGGCCGTACTGACCCGGGCCGGGCTGGTCGTAGCCCCGACCCTGCTCCGGCTGGTAGGTGCTGGTCGGATACGGGTCGGCCGCCGGCGCGTACTGGGTGCTGTCGCCGGTGTAGCGGCCGGTGGGCTCGTCGAAACGCTCGTTGGTGTACCCGCCGCCGCCCTGGGCCGCGCCGTAGCCGGCCGCGCCGGCAGCACCGGCCGCGTAGTCGGGGCTGCCGTAGCCGGCGCCGGAGGACGGGCCGTTGCCGTAGCCGCCGCCCGAGGAGGGCGCGTTGCCGTAGCCGTTGCCGGCACCCGAGGAGGGCGCGTTGCCGTAGCCGTAGCCGCCCTGACCGGGGGCGTCGTCGCCGTAGCCGTAGCCGGCCTGCCCCGCCCCGACGCCGTACGCGGGCCCGGGGGGCGCGCCGTACGGGTCCGGCGGGACGTCGTCCACCACCGGGCGCTGGAGCATGGTCGGCGCCTCGCTCATCGCGGCACCCCCGACCATGGTCGGAGCCGGCCCGGCGCCCATGCCGTTGACCACCCGGGTCTGGTCGTCCACGCCCCGGTAGGCACCGTGGGCCGCGGGGATCGCGCCCGCCGCGCCGCCGCCGGGACCACCCGGACCGGCCGGTCCGTCGGGACCGTCGCCGTCGCCCTCGTCGTTCTTGCGGCGCATGTAGAGCAGCACGATGGTGCCCACGCCGACGGCGACGAAGAGCCCGCCGAGCAGGATGAGCAGCCAGTTGCCGAAGCCGCCGGAGTCCTCGCTGGCGGACGGCTGCTGGGCGGCCGGGGCCTCGGTGGCCGGGCCCTCGGTGGCCTCCTCCTCGGTGACCTCCTCGGACGGCGGGGCGGACTCGCTGGCGGACGGCGTCGCGCTCGGGCTCGCCGACGCCTTGAGCGCCACGCCGATCCGGACGCCGGTCACGGACTGGCCGGCGGCGGCGTTGATCGACTTGGCGCTCGGGGTCGCGCCGTCCGCGGAGGCGCCCAGGTCGATCCGGCCCGGCGCGATCGGGTTGTCGGCGGAGCCGCCGAAACTGAAGTTGCCACTGCCGTTCGTGTTCGTCCGGCGTTCCTTGCCGGCGCTGTCGCGCAGCATGACGAGTGCGCCGGAGATCGGCTCACCGTTGGAGTCGACCACCTTGCCGGAGACCGTCTTGACGGTCTGGGGCTGCTGCGGGGGCGGCGGCGCGGCCTTGCCCTTGACGGTGAGGTTGAAGTTGCCGGTCGCCGCGTCGGACTTGTCCGGCCGCACCTGCACGGTCACCGAGCCGTTGGCGTCCCCGGCGTTGTCGTTCGCACGGATGGTGAGCAGCTGCGTCTGCGTCTTGGGCATCGGGTTGCCCGGCGCGAAGTTGACCTGGCCGCAGCCGGAGACGCAACTGACGCCGGAGGGCAGGCCGGTGAGGTCGATCTGCGCGTTCTGGTCGCCCTCGCCGGGAGTGACCCGGACGGTCACTGTGGTGTCGCTGCCGGCGTTGACCGTGACCGAGCCCGGCGAGACGCTGACGTCAGCCGCGAGGGCGGGTGTGGCGGGGACGGTGAGCAGGGCGCCGAAGATCAGCGCTACGACCACACCGGCCCGATGCTGCCAGGCACGTCGGTGTGTGGACACGTCCACCGCCTTCCGGGTCTGATCTTCCCGCCGGCCGGTCCGGCCGGGTTGATCACTCACGGTACGAATTACGCCGTCGGCAACTATGCCTTGTCTGACCGGATCATCTCTACCCAGGGCCGGCGTCGGGCCGCCTTCTGCCGGGTCGTATCGTCCCGTCGTGTCCTCTCCGCACGCTTATTCCGACTCGGTGCTCACCGCTCTGGCGGCACTGGACGAGGGGCGTACGCCCGAACGGCCGGTGCTCCGGGAAGCGGTCCGGATGCTCTTGACCGCCCTCACGGAGCGCGCTCCCGGCCGATCGGTGGAGGTGCGCGTCCCACCCTACGGCGCGGTGCAGTGCGTGGCCGGGCCGCGACACACCCGCGGCACCCCGCCGAACGTGGTGGAGATGGACCCGGGCACCTGGCTGTCGATCGCCACCGGCCGGCTCGGCTGGGCGGAGGCGGTCACCGAGGGTCGCGTCCGGGTCTCCGGCAACCGCGCCGACCTCTCCGCGTACCTCCCGATTTAACCGCCCGGCGTCGGCGTTCCGAGCCACGCTCAGCGGACACTTCGTGACTGTCGGTGGCGACGCGGGTTCGCGTACACTGGTGGCCGACGACGGTCCCGGCCCACGGTGCGGAGCTGCCCACAGAATCCGCCAGGCCAGTCCAGACCCCCCAGCACGAGGGAGCGGCAGGTGCCCCGAGGCGATGGCCGGCTGAGCCACGACCTTGACCCCCAGCGACCCGGTCCCCAGGACGCGTGCGGCGTCTTCGGTGTCTGGGCGCCCGGCGAGGAAGTCGCGAACCTTACCTATTTCGGGCTCTACGCCCTCCAGCACCGCGGCCAGGAGGCCGCGGGCATCGCGGTCAGCGACGGCTCCGGCGTGGTGGTCTACAAGGATCTCGGCCTGGTCGCCCAGGTGTTCGACGAGCCGACGCTGGCCAGCCTGCGCGGGCACGTCGCGATCGGGCACGCGCGCTACTCGACCACGGGCGGCTCGACCTGGGAGAACGCCCAGCCGACGATCCGGGCCACCAGCGCCGGCACCACGATCGCGCTGGCCCACAACGGCAACCTGGTCAACACCGCCGAGTTGCAGCGCGAGGTGTCCGCCCGCGGTCTGGACTCCGACGGGTCGAGCAACGACACGTCGCTCGTCACCATGCTGCTGGCCAGCCGGCCCGACCTCTCGGTCGAGGCGGCCGCGCTGGAGGTGCTGCCGCAGTTGCGCGGCGCGTTCAGCTTCGTCTTCATGGACGAGTCGACGCTCTACGCGGCGCGTGACCCGCACGGCGTGCGCCCGCTGGTGCTCGGCCGGCTGGAGCGCGGCTGGGTGGTGGCGAGCGAGACCGCCGCGCTGGACATCGTCGGCGCGAGCGTGGTCCGCGAGGTGGAGCCGGGCGAGCTGATCGCCGTCGACGAGGACGGGCTGCGCTCCAGCCGGTTCGCCGCGCCGGAGCCCAAGGGCTGCCTCTTCGAGTACGTCTACATCGCCCGGCCGGACGCCACCATCGCCGGCCGGAACGTGCACGCGGCGCGGGTGCAGATCGGCCGCCAGCTCGCCAAGGAGCACCCGGTCGAGGCGGATCTGGTGATCCCGGTGCCGGAGTCCGGCACCCCGGCGGCCATCGGCTACGCCGAGGAGTCCGGCATCACCTACGGCCAGGGCCTGATGAAGAACCCGTACGTCGGGCGCACGTTCATCCAGCCCTCGCAGACGCTGCGCGCGCTCGGCGTGCGGCTCAAGCTGAACCCGCTGCGGCAGAACGTCCGCGGCAAGCGGCTGGTGGTGGTGGACGACTCGATCGTCCGGGGCACCACCCAGCGGGCCATCGTCCGGCTGCTGCGCGAGGCGGGCGCGCTGGAGGTGCACGTGCGGATCTCCTCGCCGCCGGTCAGCTGGCCCTGCTTCTACGGCATCGACTTCGCCACCCGGGCCGAACTGCTGGCCAACGGGTTGGACAACGATGGCATCCGGCGGTCGATCGGCGCCGACACGCTGGGTTACGTCTCGCTGCCCGGTCTCATCGCGGCGACCGAGCAGCCGAAGACCCGACTCTGCCGGGCGTGCTTCGATGGGGAGTACCCGATCGAACTGCCGGCCGGGAACCTGATCGGCAAGCACGTGCTCGAGGGAGTGGGCCGCCGGGTCGTCGCCGAGGCGGCGGCCGAGCCCACCGGCCCGCTCGTCGCCACACCGACCCATCACCCGTAGCACCACCGACGCGGGTCCGGCGTTCCGGCCCCGCGGAACCACAAAGGGGAGAACCGTGACGCACGTGTCCGAGCGCAGCGGCGCAGGATCCAGCCCGACGGGCGCCGGCGGCGACCGCCAGCCCTGGTCGGCGGGGTCCGGGCGCACGCAGCGCAAACGCTCGGTCTCGTACGCCGACGCCGGGGTGTCGATCGAGGCGGGCGACCGCGCGGTCGAGCTGCTCAAGTCCAAGGTCCGGGAGACCCGGCGCCCGGAGGTCATGGGTGACCTGGGCGGCTTCGCCGGCCTGTTCCGGCTGGACACGAAGAAGTACAAGAGCCCGATCCTGGCCTCCTCCACCGACGGGGTGGGCACCAAGCTGGTGATCGCCCAGCAGCTCGACATCCACGACACGGTCGGCATCGACCTGGTCGCCATGGTCGTCGACGACCTGGTCGCCTGCGGCGCCGAGCCGCTGTTCCTGCTCGACTACATCGCCACCGGCGAGGTCGTCCCGGACCGGGTCGCCGAGATCGGCGCCGGCATCGCCGACGGCTGCCGGTACGCCGGCTGTGCGCTGCTGGGCGGCGAGACCGCCGAGCACCCCGGCGTGCTGCGCCCCGACGAGTACGACATCTCGGCCACCGGTGTCGGCGTGGTGGAGGAGAGCGAGATCCTCCGCCCGGAGCGGGTCGAGGTGGGCGACGTGGTGATCGCCATGCGTTCCTCGGGCCTGCACTCCAACGGCTACTCGCTGGTCCGGCACGTGCTGCTGGGCGCCGGCCGGATGCGGCTGGACGTGGTGATCGAGGACTTCGGCCGCCAGCGCACGCTGGGCGAGGAGCTGCTCACCCCGACCAAGATCTACGCGCAGGACTGCCTCAAGCTGATCGCCGAGGCCGAGGTGCGGGCGCTGGCACACGTGACCGGCGGCGGCATCCCGGGCAACCTGGTCCGGGTGCTGCCGGAGCACGTCGACGCGGTGGTCAACCGGTCGACCTGGAAGCCGCAGCCGATCTTCGACCTGATCCAGTCCAAGGGCCGGATCGAGGACCCGGAGATGGAGTCGACGTTCAACATGGGCGTCGGCATGTTCGCCATCGTCGCCGCCGAGGACGCCGACCGGGCGCTGGCCACCCTGACCGGTCGCGGTGTCGACGCGTGGCAGGCCGGCGAGATCATCGAGGGCTCCGGCAACGTGCAGATGGTCGGGCAGCACACCCGGGGCTGATCGCGCTGGTCACCTTGCGCTGATCAGCCGGGCACCTGATCGGGGGTTCACCCGAGCGGCCGCCTCCGCCTAGCCTGAAGGTTCGCTTTTTCGGCGCGCGGGGGAGGTTCGATGGCTGCACGCACGCCCGGAGGGATGCGCGGCATCGCCGCCGTCCCCTCGTACGTGGTGATGCAGCCGACCACGTTGTGCAACCTCGACTGCGCCTACTGCTACCTGCCGCTGCGCGCGGCGGACCGGCGGATGTCGGTGGCGGTGGCCGAGGCGGTGGCGGCGTCGGTGAACCGGTGGGCGGCCCAGGGGCGGTGCTCGGTGGTCTGGCACGGCGGGGAGCCGCTCGCGGCCGGCCGGGAGCACCTGGCCGCGCTGCTGGCCCCGTTCGGGGCGGAGGTCGAGCACCACGTGCAGACCAACGCCACGCTGATCGACGACGCCTGGTGCGCGTTCTTCGCCGAGCACCGGGTGCGGGTGAGCGTGAGCGTGGACGGCCCGCGGGCGCGCAACGCCGAGCGGGTGACCCGGGGCGGCCGGCCGGCGTACGACCGGATCGTGGCCGGGGTGGCGGCGTTGCGCCGGCACGGGCTGCCGTTCTCGGCCCTGGCGGTGGTCTCCCGGCCGGAGCCGGGCCTAGCGGCCGAGCTGTACGCCTACTTCCTCGACCTGGGCTGCGAGGTGTTGGGCGTGAACATCGAGGAGACCGAGGGGGTCAACACCCGGTCGAACGCCCGGGACGGCGCCTCGGTCACCGGGTTCTGGGCCGAGCTGGTCGCCGCCTGGCGTCGGGATCCCCGGATCCACCTGCGCGAGGTGGAGTGGTCGCTGCGGTACGCCGGCGCGGTGCTGGCCGGTGCCGCGGACGATCTGCTGCCCCGTCGGCTCGACCCGATCCCGACGGTCGGCCACGACGGCTCGGTGGTGGTGCTCTCGCCGGAGCTGGCCGGCTTCACCGATCCGAGGTACGGCGACTTCGGCAGCGGGAACGTGCTGGCCACCCCGCTGGGCGAGATCCTCGCCGGCGCGGGGCGGACGCCCTGGGTCGGCGAGTTCCTCACCGGCGTGGAGGCGTGCCGGGCGTCCTGTCCGTACTTCGGCTTCTGCGGCGGGGGCCACGCCGCCAACCGCTACTTCGAGCAGGGGCGGTTCGACGGTACGGAGACCGAGCACTGCCGTAACAGCAAGATCCGCCTACTGGAGGGAGTGTTGGAGCATGCCCGAGATCACCAGTGACACCGACCGGGAAACGGTCGCCGGCCGGGTGCGGGACGCCGCAGCGGGGCTGACCGCGCTGCTCCACGAGGCGGAGGCGGCGCGCCTGCTGCGGGCGGAGGCGCCGGGCGACGGCGGCACCGCGGTGTGCGCGTGGAACCACTTCGAGAACATTCCGACGTTCTACAACTGGAACAACCGCCCGCGCTGAGTGCCGGGTCCGCGATCAAGGACCTGCCGGCGCAGCCGGGGAGGCGTCCCGGTGCGGCAGGTCCCTGATCGTCGGTGCTCCGTCGGCTCCGGCTGAGCACATGCGTGAGCACGCGGGGGCTACCGCGTGCTCAGATGTGACCGGAGGTCAGCGGGTCGGACGGGCCCAGGGGTCCGGATCGTCGTCCGCATGGTCCTCGTCATCGTCGTCGACATACTCTTTGTAGTCGTCGTCGAAGTTGTGCTCAGACTTACCACTACCCGCCAGTTCACGCTGCAAGGCGGTTAGGTCGGTGTTCGGGGAGTGGTACTTCAACTCCCGGGCCACCTTCGTCTGCTTGGCCTTAGCACGGCCGCGCCCCATGGCTCGACCCCCTCGCACAGAATGCGGGGCAGCCCGAAGGCGGGCCCCGATGACGTCAGGCATCTCTCGTGGCTCTTACGGTACATGGGGATGCCACCGTTCGGCACCTCGGGTCACCGTCGACCGGCCCAGCGCGTCGCAGTGTTCCGGCCGTCACACAGTGTACCCGGTAAGGAGTGGACGCCGGGGCTGGCCGTGACAGCGGATGAACTGCTACGTAAACACCAAAAACAGCTTAACGCCCAACTCGGGCCCGGGTGCGGCCCGGGGGTGGACCGACGCCCGCCCCCGGGCACCGGTTCAGCGCAGGTGGATGGTGCGCAGGCGGCCGACCTCGGCCATCCGCCGCTCGGCGAGCCGGTCCGCGGCCACCGCCGGCGGAACGCCCTCGTCGTCGGCGAGCCGCAGGATCTCCCGGGTGGTGTCGAAGATCCGGGTGGCACGCAGCTTGGCCCGCTCGAAGTTGAAGCCCTCGATCTCGTCGGCGACCTGGATCACGCCGCCGGCGTTGACCACGTAGTCCGGCGTGTAGAGGATGCCCCGGTCGGCGAGCACCTTCTCGATGCCCGGGTGGGCGAGCTGGTTGTTCGCCGCGCCGCTGACCACCTTGGCCCGCAGCACCGACACGGTCTCGTCGTTCAGCGCGCCACCCAGCGCGCACGGGGCGTACACGTCGATGTCGGACGCGACCAGCTCGGCGGTGTCGTCGACCAGGGTGACCTGCGGGTGGGTGGTGCGCACCCACTCCCGGGCGCGCGGGTTGACGTCGGTCGCCACGACCTCCGCACCGTCGGACAGCAGGTGCGCGGTCAGGTACTTGCCGACCTTGCCCAGACCGGCCACGCCGACCCGGCGGCCGGCCAGCGTCGGGCTGCCCCAGACGTGCTCGGCGGCGGCCCGCATGCCCTGGTAGACGCCCCAGGCGGTGAGGACGGAGGAGTCCCCCGCGCCGCCGTGCGCCACGCTGCGGCCGGTGACGTAGCGGGTCTCCCGGGCGATCATGTCCATGTCGCTGACGTCGGTGCCGACGTCGCACGCGGTGTAGTACCGGCCGTTGAGCGACTCCACGAAGCGGCCGTACGCGCGCAGCAGCGCCTCGCTCTTGAGCTGCTCCGGGTCGCCCCAGATGACCGCCTTGCCGCCGCCCAGGTCCAGGTTCGCCAGGGCGCTCTTGTACGCCATGCCCCGCGACAGGTCGAGCACGTCGGCGAGGGCGTCGGCCTCACTGGCGTACGGGTAGAACCGGGTCCCACCGAGGGCGGGGCCCAGCGCGGTGGAGTAGATCCCGATGATCGCCTTCAGGCCGGACTGCTTGTCCTGGCAGAACACGACCTGCTCGTGACCTGAGGATGACGGGTCGTCGGTGCTGGCGAATACGCCCATGGCTGACTCCTGTGTCGGTGTGCGCCCTTGTGGGGCGCGGAACCTGAGGTGGCACGCCGGCGGGATGGTGCCGGTGCCGTTGAGCCTAATATCGGCCGGAACCGTGCTGTCGCGCACGTCACGCCGCCGGTGTGACGGCGGCGACGGACGGCCCTGTCTCGTGGGAGGATCGCGCCGTGCCGTCGCTCTTCGCTTCATACCTGCGCGTGTACGAGCCGCTTACCGCATTCGACCGGGACCGGCAGTCGTACTGGCGCCGGTACGTCAGCGAGGGCCGGGCGATCGCCCCGCTGGACGGGCCGGGCCGGCAGCGCACCTCGGTGATCGAGGCGCTCGGCGCGGGCTGGACCCGGCTGCCTGACCTGCCCGACGAGGCGTACGTGCTGGAATCCGACGACGCGCTGCTGGTCTGCCCCTGGAATTTGCGTATCCGGGTCGCCGAGGCGGCGTTGAGCGCCCGCGACGGGGTGCCGTCGGTGCTCGCCGACGCGTTCGTGCCGCCGGTCCTGGCCGGTCAGGCCAAGGCGGTGGTGGAGGACTGGCGCAGCGGGGCGCGCGTGCTGGAGCACGGGGTGCCCCGGGTCCACGAGCAGGTCGCCACGTGGGGCGTGCCGCTGCGCTGGTTCGTGCTGTTCGAGGCCGGTGAGCGGCACCTGGTCACCGAGCCGGAACGACGCGCGTTGCGCTACCGCACGGAGATCTCCAAGGCGCGCCGCCGCTCGTCCCGGGCGCTGTCCGTGCTGCGCAAGTCGGTCGGCGAGGCGCCGATCACCGAGGCGGTCGAGGAGGCCGCCCGCTGGCTGGAGGAGTTCCATCCGCGTTCGGTGGTGGAGCTGGACTACGGCGGCCTGGTGCAGTTGCTGCCGGACGAGACGCTGGCGGCCGACGACTCGACCGAGCTGGTCGCGGCGGGCCTCGCCGGGTTGTCCCGGGGCGAGGCCGAGGAGGCCTCAGCGGCGTACGACAGGTTGGTCGCCCGCTGGCGTGCGGTGCAGCTCCTGGAGCGCTGCAACTGACACCCGGTTTGTCCCCTTCGCTGGTGGGCACTGTGAGAGTGTCTCGTAATTGACGCATCACGAACCGTGATCATGAGTCCTATTAAGGTACTTTCTGCAGTGTAAAAGTCGTAAAAATCGGGCATGGTTCATCCGTCCGTCTAGGGACCTTCAGCCGTTCGGCCCATGTCGGACATCGGGGACTAGCCGGACCATGGGAGACGCGTCGGCCGGCGGGACCCCGGCCGATGTCTATACATGTGGAGGAGTGACCCCGATGGCATCGCGAACGCACGAACCCGAGCCGCTACTCACACCGGCCGAGGTGGCGTCGATGTTCCGTGTCGACCCGAAGACGGTGACCCGGTGGGCCAAGGCTGGCAAGCTCAGCGCCATCCGGACCCTGGGCGGCCACCGCCGTTACCGCGAGTCGGAGGTTCGGGCCCTGCTGCAGGGGCAGATCCCCCAGCAGCGTCAGGGGGACTGACGACCCGGACGATCTCTCAGGCGTTCCGATCAGGGGCGGTGGGACGTCGCGACAGCGACGATCCACCGCCCTCAGTCGTGTCCGGAGGTCGGCGCGTCCAGCATGATCCGCAGCCCCACCGTGCCGCCCTCGCCCCGACGCAACCGGCTGCCCAGCAGGCTCAACCGGCCGATCAGCCGGTACTTGCGCTTGAGCAGCCCACGGACCCGACGCGTACTCTCCGGGTCGTCGATCGTCGCGTGCCCCGGCACCGCCTCGCCGTGCGGCCGGCCTCGCACGTCGCACGGCGCCACCGTGACCCGGCCGTCCCGCCGGATCCGTTTCACCTTGCCGGAGTCGGACACCGTCCACACCGCCAACGCGTCGCCGTCGCGCACGGCCCACACCGGCGTCGGCACCGCCCGGCCGTCCTTGCGGAACGTGGTGAGCAGGACGTACTTCTCCGCCGCCAGGCGGTCCAGGTCGGTCACGCCGCCCAGGATACGGCTGCGACGGCGGAACCGAGCCCGGATAGCGTGCACCCATGACCGGGGACCCCACGATCGGCGACGTGTTCGGCGAGATGATCCGCGACGCGTACGCGGTGGCTACCGGCGTCGGCCCCCGGCCGATGGCCGGTGGGCGGTTGCCCCGGCCGGTCATCGAGATCATCGAACGGGACGACGGGCTGGTCAACGGCGCGCCCGCCGGGCACTACCTGGACCCGCCGCAGCAGTGGCAGCCGCACGACCACCGGGCGGTCGACCGGGTGCACGGGCACGTGCTCGACGTCGGCGTCGGCGCCGGCCGGATCGCGCTGCACCTCCAGGAGCGCGGCGTGCCGGTCACCGGACTGGACACCTCGCTCGGCGCGTTGCGCGTCAGCCGCCACCGGGGCGTCCGCGAGCTGGTGCACGGCACCGTCGACGAGCACGTCGCGGACGGCCGGCGCTACGACACGTTCCTGCTGCTCGGCAACAACCTCGGCCTGTTCGAGGGGCGCGAGCGCGCACCCGCGCTGCTGGCCGCGCTCGCCGCGCTGGCCCGTCCGGGCGCGCGGGTGATCGCGCACGGCACCGACCCGTACGGCACCACCGATCCGGTGCACACCGGCTACCACGAGGCGAACCGGCGGCGCGGCCGGCTCGGCGGGCAGCTCCGGCTGCGGCTGCGCTACCGGCTGCTCGGCACCGAATGGTTCGACTACCTGGTGTGTTCGCCCGACGAGTTCGCCGAGCTGGTCCACGGCTCCCCGTGGCGACTGACCGACGTGGACGACACCGACCGTCCGTACTACCTCGCCACGCTGGCGCTGCGCCGTTGAGGAGGGGCCCCTTCTATCGCCCACGCGATAAGAAGGGGCCCCTCCTTGTATCTCAGACCTGGACGGTGGGGGTGGTCTCCTCCGGGGGGAGGCCGCCGTCGCCGTCGACCACCTCGTCCGGCGTGCCGTCCTCGTCGATGTCGACCATGGTGATGTCCACCTTGCCGTCGCCGTCGGTGTCGAACTGGAACAGGTCGGCCTTGCCGTCGCCGTCGGTGTCCACCACCCACACGTCGGTCTTGCCGTCGTTGTTGGTGTCCGCACGAAGCAGGTCCACCCGCTCGTCACCGCGCGTCTCGACCGTCTCGGTGCGCTCCGCGCTCTCCGGTGCCTGGCTCATCTCGTTCCTTCCTTCGGCGTTGACGCCGGTCTTTACCCCATCCGGCCGGCCCCCACGCATGCCCGACGGGCCCGTCCTGCATAGGGTCGCATCCAGGGACGAGCGAGCGGCCGGCCCGGCGCGGCGGAGACCCCGCGCGCCACCGCCGCGGCGAGGGGACACGATGAGTGGTCGTTTTGTGGTCGTCGGGGCCGGCACCATGGGCCTCGGCATCGCGTACGTGGCGGCCGGCGCCGGGTACGCGGTCGAACTGGTCGAGGTGGGCCCCGACCGGGGGGCCGACGCGGTCCGGCGGCTCGGCGAGCTGTGGGACCGCGCCGTGCAGCGGGGCAAGCTGACCGCCGAGGCGGCCACCGCCAACCGGGTCCGGGTGACACTGCGGGCCGGGCTGGCCGAGGTGGCCGAGGGACCGGACGTGATCGTGGAGGCGGTCCCGGAGCGGCTCGACCTCAAGCGGGCCGTGCTCCGCCAGGCCGAGGGTCGCCGGCCGGCGCTGCTGGGCAGCAACACCTCCAGCATCCCGATCGCCGAGCTGGCCGACGGGCTGGACCGCCCGGCGGACTTCCTCGGGCTGCACTTCTTCAACCCGGTCTGGGCGATGGCGTTGCTGGAGGTCGTGGTCGGCGCGGCCACCGCGCCGGAGACCACCCGGGCGGCGGTCGCGCTCGCCGGCCGGCTGGGCAAGGACCCCGTCGTGGTACGCGACATGCCCGGCTTCGCCACCTCCCGGCTCGGCGTCACGCTCGGTCTGGAGGCGATCCGGATGGTGGCCGACGGGGTGGCCGCCCCGGCCGACATCGACAAGGCGATGGTGCTCGGCTACCGGCACCCGGTCGGCCCGCTGGAGCTGACCGACCTGGTCGGGCTGGACGTCCGACTCGACATCGCGCGGACGCTCCAGGCCGCGTACGGGGACCGGTTCGCGCCGCCGCCGCTGCTGGTGGAGATGGTCGCCGCCGGGAAGCTGGGCAAGAAGTCCGGTCAGGGCTTCTACACCTGGGAAGGCGGCGTCAAACAGTGAGCGGGCTGCGGATCGAGGAACTGCCGGACCGGCTCGTGGTCACGCTGGACCGGCCGGAGAAACGCAACGCGATCGACGCCGACCTGGTCGGCGAGCTGCACACGGTCTGCGCCGAGTTGGAGGCGCGTCCCCGGCTGATGCTGCTCACCGGCGGGGCGGCGGGCATCTTCGCCGGCGGCGCGGACATCGGGCAGCTCCGTGAACGCGGCCGGCTGGACGCGCTGGCCGCCATCAACCAGGGTGTCTTCGCGCGCGTCCGGGCGCTGCCGATGCCCACCGTGGCGGCCGTCGACGGCCCGGCGCTGGGCGGCGGCGCCGAGCTGGCGTACGCCTGCGATCTTCGGGTGTGCACGGGCCGGGCGGTCTTCGGCCAGCCCGAGGTGCGGCTGGGCATCCTGGCCGGCGCCGGCGCGACCTACCGGCTGCCGGCGTTGATCGGCGAGGCCCGGGCCAAGGAGCTGCTCTTCACCGGCCGTCGGGTGGACGCCGACGAGGCGCTGCGGATCGGCCTGGTGAACCGGGTGGTGGACGACCCGGCGGACCTGCTGCCCACCGCGCACGGCCTGCTCGACGAGATGGCCAAGGGCTCGGCGTTGGCGCTGCGGCTGACCAAGCTGGCGGTGGACGCGCCGTCGGCCGCGCACCCGCAGCTCGACCTGCTGAGCCAGGCGGTGCTCTTCGAGGACGAGGAGAAGCACCGGCGGATGACCGAGTTCCTGGAGCGGCGCCGGGCGCGCTGAACCGCGAACGCCGAGGGCCGCGCCGGGAGTCCCGGCGCGGCCCTCGATGCTCGTCGGGCTCAGTTCCGGATCTGCACCCCGGCGTCGGCCAGCGCGGTGATCGCGGCCGCCGACTCGCCGAATCCGATCACCAGCACGGCCTCCGGGCCGAAGCTCTTGATGTCCCCGGCGATGCCGGTGAAGTCGACGGGCGTCTTCGGGTCGTCCGGCGGCGTGTAGGTCAGCAGCTTGACCCGGTCCGCCCCGACCCCGGCCTTCTCCAGCTCGGCCCGGACGTTCTCCTGGAGGCCCTCGCCGTAGGAGTCCTTACGGGCCAGCAGCACGATCTTGCGAGGGCCGTCCCGCAGCATCACGTCGGCGAGCGCGCGGCCCTGGAGGCTGTCCGGCGGGGCGGTGCGGAAGTAGAGCCCCTTGTCGTCCACGGTGCTCAGCCCCGCGTCCGTGTTCGACGGCGAGAAGAGGATCCGCCCGGCGGCCACCACGTCCGGCAGCACCGCCCGGGAGATGCCGGACGCGCCGGCGCCGATGATCACCGGGATGCCCTGGGCGACGTGCGTGGCAACGGTCGCCTTCGCCACCGCCGGGTTGGTGCCGTCGTCGCCCTCGACGAACTTCACCGGCTCGCCGAGCACCCCGCCGCCGGCGTTGATCTCGTTGACCGCGAGCGTGACCGCGGCGGCCATCGGCGGGTACGCCAACGCCAGGTCACCGGTCTTCGGCAGCAGGCCGCCGAGCACCAGCGGCGCGTCCTTCGCCTTGCCGCCCCGGGGCTTACGGCCGCGCGGCGGCGTCTTGCTGCTCGCCCCGGACTCCTCGCCGGCGCCGACGAACTCGGTCTTCGCGTCGTCGAGCTGCTGGTTGTCGAAGTGCAGCGTGCCGTAGCTCGCGGTGGCCGGCTCGCCGTTGTCGGTGAAGCCGGCCCGGGTCAGCGACACCCCCCGGTACTCCAGATCCTGGCCGGCGCGGGCGAGCTGGAGGCAGGTCGCCACCTCGTCGCAGCGCTGGCCGCCGGTGGTCACGCCGACGATCTGCTTGGCGATCTCGGCCGGCGCGGTGGTGCCGGCGAGCTGGGCCGCCAGCGCGCTGATCACCACGGCGTCGTACGACTCGGCGGAGTAGAGATAGTCCGTCAGCTTCGGATTGACGTTGCGTAGTCGCTCCTTGAAGCTCTCCGGCAGCGGCGTGAGCGGGGTGGTGCCCTTCATGCCGTTGAGGAGATTCGCCCGGTCCTTGAGTTCCGCGGCGAAGGAGTTCTGCATGTTGCCGTCGGTGCCGTAGAGGCGGACCTGGGTGGTGCCCGCGTCTTTCGGCTCGTCACTCCCGCAGGCGCTGGTAGCGAGCAGGAGCGCCGCGCAGGCCATGGACAGGGCCGCGCGCGACGTGCGATTTCCAAGCATGGTCGTCCTTCCTCCGGCGAAGGTCCGCTGCGCACATTAGCGTGCCGGCGCGGCACGCGGGACTGTGGACCGGGCTCCGTCGGCACCCCGACTGCGGGTATCACTCTCGGTGATCGACATGCTGGTTCCGGGTCACCGCTTGACCCCCGAGGTTACTGTTCCGCAGGTGACCGATGACGCACAGCAGACGCTGGACGACGCCACCGCCGTGCTCCGTTCGGCGTTGGCCGGCGACGGCGCCGGTGTGGTCGGTGCCTTCGACGCGGTGGTGGACCGTTCCGGGCTGGCCGGTGCGTACGGGGTGGCCTGGTGCCTGGCCGCCACCATGCTCGGCGACGACGCCCCGGCGGGCGCCGCCGCGCTCGACTTCCCCGACATCGACCAGGCCGACTACGACACCCGCTGGGTGGCCCGGTTCGTCAGCGCGTACGCCAACGACGACGCCGACACCGGCGAGGCGCTGTTCGGTGCGGCAGCCGCCGACGGGTTGCTGCCCGACTGCCTGCTCACGCTCGCCGGCTCGACCATCGCCACGCTGCGCAGCCGGGAGGACTGACCAGCCGTCGCCTCGTTGTGGTAACCCTGACTGATGTCCGAGGCGATGCTCAGCAAGGTGCGCAAGCTGCTCGCCCAGGCCGAGGACCCGGCCTGCACGCCCGCCGAGGCGGCCACGTTCACGGCCAAGGCCACCGAGCTGATCGCCCGGTACGGCGTCGACCGGGCGCTGCTCGCCGCCCGGGACCCGGCCGTCGACCCGGTCGGTGACCGGACGGTCGAGGTGGTCGCCCCGTACGCCCGGGACAAGGCCGGCCTGCTCGCCGCCGTCGCCGACCCGCTGCGCTGCCGCTGCGTCCGCCGCCGCCACGGCAACGGCTTCGTCATGCACCTGTTCGGCTTCGCCAGCGACCTGGAACGGGTCGAGCTGCTCTTCACCTCGCTGCTGGTCCAGGCGGCGCACGGGCTGGCCGGGGCCGCCGTGCCGGTCGGGGAGCACCCGGCCGCGTTCCGGCGCACCTGGCTGGCCGGCTTCGCCCAGGTGATCGCCGAGCGGCTCCGCGCGGCCGAGGCCGGCGCCGCCGCCGAGGCCGGCGTGCCGTCGGTGGCGCTGGTGCTCGCCGACCGCTCCGACCGCGTCCAGCGCCGGGTCGCCGAGACGTACCCGCGACTGCGTACCGCCCCGCGCCGCCGGCTCGCCGGGGGTGGCTTCGGCTCGGGCGCCGCCGCGGGCCGCCGGGCCGACCTGGGCGACACCGGACTGACCGGCAGCGGCGCGAGCCGGGGCATCGCCGGCTGAGTCGCGCGGTCGCGTGGCGGTCGGTCAGTCGGTGGTCCGGGTGACCGTCGCCAGGTAGCGGCAGAGCAGCTCGTGCCAGCCGGCGGTGAGCGCCTCGCGGTAGCCCTCGGCGGCCGAGCCGTGCCGGTCGAAGTAACGGTGCTCGACGTCCACCCGGGTCGAGTCGGGGCCCTCCGGGTGGAAGAGCACCTCCACCTCGCTGGCCCGGGCCGGGTCCGGCACCGGCACCCGGTCCGGCCCGATCTGCCAGGTGAAGACCAGCCGGCGGGGCGGATCCCAGGTCAGCACGCGGCCCCAGTCGTTGCGGAAGCCGTACGGGCCGATCTCGTAGAGCATGCCGCCGGCCCTCGGCTCGACCCCGAGCCCGGCCAGCGCCTCCGGCCCGGACCAGGTGTATTCGCGCACCCACCAGTCGGCCAGCGCGCCGGTGAAGACGGCGTACGCCCGCTCGCCGGATGCCGGGACGAGGATGCTGCTGCGGAGGTAGAAGCGGTCGGATTCCTGCCGGACCTCATCCGGATCGGCCATCTCCTGTCCCATAAGCCCGGACCATACCGGCTGATGTCTCGCTGTGCAGCTTTGCTTTCGGCTGCTTCCGGACAGCGGGAACGCGGGTTCCCGACCGTGAACCGCCCGGCGGATGTCGTATCCGAAAGCGGGTAACCGCCGCTGGCCCGGACCGACCCATGGGGGAGCGGAGCATGAGCGACAGCGGAGCCACCGAACGGGCCCGGGAGCCGACCGTCTCCCGGGCTGCGGCCGAGCCGGAGCCGGACGTCCTGCTCGACGTGCCGGAGTTGTCGGTCGACGAGATCCGGCTCGCGGTCGACGGGCTCGACGCGGACCTCTCGCTGCGGGCCCGGCTGGCCAACCTGCTCCAACTCGACGCGGGCGTGCGGGTGCACCTGGAGGGCGTCGAGTTGGACGTCACCGGGGTCCGGGCCGAGGCCCTGCTCAAGGTACGGCTGGAGAAGCTGGTGCAGATCCTGGACCGGGCGCTGACGACGATCGACCGCAACCCGCAACTGATCGACGCGCTGGCCCGTTCCGTCGGAGTGACGGTCGACGACGTGCACCGTGCGGCCGGCCGGGTCGCCGTGCCGGTCGTGGAGGAGGTGGCCGAGCCCGGTGAGGTGCTCGACCGGGCCGGACGGCAGGTGGCCCAGGCCGGCGAGGTGGTCGACCGGGCCGGCCAGATCGAGCGGAGGACTCCCTCCGGGGCGGGTGCGCGGGCACCGTCCGGGGGCGGGCCGGAGGCGGGATTCTCAGCCCCGGCAGCGGAATGGCCGGCCGGCAGTGCTCGGCCGGCCAAGACCGGGTCGGTGCGCGAGCCCGCGTCGGAGGCGGAAGGTGAGGCCGCCCCCTCGGGGGCCGAAGCCGGCGTCGCCTCCCCCCATGACGCGGGGTCCAGCGGTGACGCCGGGCCGGGGACCGGACCGCCGTCCGCCGCCCGTGCCTCGCGGGCCGACGGCGAGGCCGGGTCGGGCGGGCCGAGCGGGGCGGGCGGGTCGGGCGGCGAGGCTGGGCCCGGCGGGTCGGGCGGGGCGGCCGGGCCCGGCGGGTCGGGCGGCGAGACCGGGTCGGGCGGGTCGGGCCAACCGCCCGGTGCCGGGGCAGCCCAGTTGGCCGGGCAGGCCGGGCAGACGTTGCGGCAGGCCGGCCGGAGTGTCTGGGAGGCGATCCAGGGCGGCATGGGCCAGCACCGCCCGAGACGGTGAACGCGCGCTCAGCCCGGCCGTCCCCGAAGCGCCGCCTGCGGCGCGGGCTGCGCTAGATCTTGGAAGGAAATGGCCCTCGGAGGGGCCCGGAGCTTCCAAGATCTCCTACGGAACCCGCGAGTCGTGCGACGGGATCGGTGTGTTTACAGCGAAACGCCGACCGGCGTTTCCGCTGGTCGGCGCTCCTGTAGCCCGGCGAAAGGCTATGTGGCCAGGGGCGGGGTCGAACCGCCGACCTTCCGATTTTCAGTCGGACGCTCGTACCAACTGAGCTACCTGGCCGTGGTGCTCGGCACATGCTACCGCACAGCCGATACGCAGAACGCCGCGCATGAGGTGCGCGGCGTCAGCGCTTGCGGTCCTGACGGGACTTGAACCCGCGACCTCCGCCTTGACAGGGCGGCGAGCACTCCAACTGCTCCACAGGACCTTGCTGATGTTGCATCCGGCGCGAGCCGGACCGTGCCCCCAACGGGATTCGAACCCGTGCTACCGCCTTGAAAGGGCGACGTCCTGGGCCGCTAGACGATGAGGGCGGCCCCGCCATCATTGCACACTCGCAACTTCAAGCGGACTTGCTCCCATCCGGCCCCGCCGGAGGCAGGAGAAGCATATGCCATCCCTCCTCGGACGACCAAACCGGTATGGCCGCCCGCACACTGCCGAGCGAAGCCGCAGCTCAGTGGCGGTGTCACCGGAGCCGGACGATGCCGTACCGCCGCTTGAGATCGGGAATCAGGCGCCGGCACGCGGCCATGGTCTGGGTTCGGTCGCCGCCCGCGTCGTGCATCAGCACGACCGACCCGTGATGGGCGGCCGACTCCACCCGCGCGATGATCTTCTTCGCCGGCGGGTGGTCCCAGTCCTGCGGGTCGACGCTCCAGTGCAGCGGACGCAGGCCCAGTTGCCGGGCGACGGTGAGTTCCTCGGCGGTCCACCGGCCGCCCGGCTGGCGGAACCAGGTGATCGGCGCATCGGGCGCGGCGGCGCGGATGGCCCGGTTCGTCCGTTCCAGGTCGGCCCGGATCTCGGCCGCCGGCCGCCGGCCGAGGTCCACGTCGTGCCGCCAACTGTGGTTGCAGAGCTGGTGCCCCTCGCGGACGATCTGGGCCACCAGGTGCGGGTAGCGCTTGGCCTGCTTACCGACCAGACAGAACGTGGCGGTGACGTGGGCCGCCCGGAGCTGGGCCAGGATCTGCGGCGTGTAGCGGGGATCCGGCCCGTCGTCGAACGTGAGCGCCACCCCAGGGCTGCCGCTGCGCCGGTGCAGCCCGGCCGGGAGCTTCTTGGGCAGCGGACGCAGCGTCGGCTTCGGCTTCGGGGTGGTGCGGCTCGGCTGGGGCTTCGGACTGGGTGTCGGCGTCGGCGTCGGCGGCGGCGCGGCCGGGACGGACGGCTGGGCGGTGACCCGTTGGGGGGTCTTGCCCGGGCCGCCGCAGCCGGTGACGAGGAGTACCAGGCCGAGGGCGAACGCCAACAGGGTGCGTCGAGGCATCTGTCGCTCCCGGAGGGGGTCGGGTCAGACGGACTTTCCGACCGTAGTGGACGCCACCCCCGGAGCGGGAGTGGGGCCTCAGCCCGCCGTCGACTGATCCAGCGAATCCCGTACGGCCACGGCCAGCGAGAGCGCCTCGGCCAGGTCGACCGGGCGGACCACTCCGGCCGGTAGCGAGTCGGCCCGCCAGCCCGGCCCGGCGGCCAGCACCAGCAGCGGCCGGCGCGGGGCGGCCAGCAGCGCGATGAGCTGGTGCGGATCGGCGGTGGCGCGGATGTGCGACCAGACCACCACGGCCGCCGGCCCGGTCCGGTTGACGGCCTCGACCAGGGCGGGCGTCGGCACCCGGGCCCCGAGCATGCGATAGCTCACACCGATCTCGGCCAGCGCGGCGGCCAGCGCCTCCAGGGGTAGCGAGTGCTGCTCCTCGTCCGCGCAGGAGAGCAGGATCCGAGGCGTTCCGACGGCCGGGTGCGCGCGCGCCACCGACGCGAACGCCTCGGAGACGCACCGGGACACCAGGTGCTCCACCTCGATCAGACCGGCGGTGGCGGCGTGCCGCTCCCCGATGCCGGCGAGCACCGGCCGGAGCAGCCCCTCCCAGGTCGCCACCACGCCGTCCGCGGCGAGCGAGTCCGCGATGGTGCGGCCGATCGCCACCGAGTCCAGCCGCATGGCGGCCCGGGCCAGGCCACGGGCGACCGGGCCGGCCCGCCCGACCGGGATGGTGGCCCCGCCGCCGTCCCGGGCGGTGCTGACGCCGGCCTTCAGGCCGGCCCGTTCCGGCGGCGGCACGGCCGGCGCCTGCCGGGCCCAGCGGGCCGCCTCGGCGGGCGAGACCCCCTCCACGGTGAGCCGCCGCATGATCTCCAGCCGGGCGAGGTCGGCGGGCGTGTAGCGCCGGTGGTGGCCGGGCACGTGCTCACTGGGCCCGAGACCGTACCGCTGGTGCCAGGTGCGCAGCGTGGTGACCGCCACGCCCAACCGGCGCGCGACGGCCCCCGCGCTCAGCGCCTCATCGGCCACCCGACCGCTCCGGTGCCTCGGCGGCGGGCACGCCCGACCGGGATGATTCGGCGGGCCCGCCCGACCGGGCCGGATCGGCGGGATGCAGGAGCCGGTTCACCACGCCGCCCAGCCAGGGCGCGTACGCCCGGGGGTCGGCGTCGAGGTCGGCGATCACCGCGCCCGGATCCACCCAACGCAACTCGGCCACCTCGTCCGGGTCGGGCCGGGTGGGCAGGTCGGCGGGCACGTCGGCGCGCAGCACGTGGTCGTACTCGAACTCGACCCGGCCGGTGGCCGGATCCTCGGCGTAGTAGAGGTACGTCCCCACCTCGGTCAGGCTGACCGGATCGACGCCCAGTTCCTCACCGAGCCGGCGGTTGGCGGCGTCGGCCAGCGACTGGCCGGGCAGCGGGTGCCCGCAGCAGGAGTTCGCCCAGCGCAGCGGGAACCGGGTCTTGACCGCGGCCCGCCGCTGGAGCAGGACCCGGCCGGCGGGGTCGACGAGCAGCACCGAGAAGGCCCGGTGCAGCCGGCCGGGCGGCTGGTGGGCGGTGGCCACGGTGGTCTCGCCGATCACCCGGCCACCGTCGTCGACCAGCTCGACCAGGTGCTTCTCCCGCCCGGTCATCGGGCCCGCCTTTCGTTCGCGACTGCGGGGTTCCGCTTCGCTACGCTCCTCGCGCTCACCGGGCCCGCCTTTCGTTCGCGACTGCGGGGCTCCGCTTCGCTACGCTCCTCGCGCTCACCGGGACTGCCCGGTGATTCGCGCGGCGGCCAGCTTGCCGCTGATCAGCACCATCGGCACCCCCACGCCGGGCTGGGTCCCGGAGCCGACGAAGACCACGTTGCCCAGCGTGCGGTGCAGGTTCGACGGCCGGAACGGGCCGGTCTGGAAGAGGCTGTGCGCGGCGGCGAACGGGGTGCCGGCGGCCATGCCCTGCGCGGCCCAGTCGGCCGGTGTGACGGTGCGCAGCACCTCGATGCCGTCGCCGAAACCGACGTAGCCGCGCTCCTCCAGCGTGGCCACGAGCTGGTCGGCGTAGCGCCCGGTGAGGTCACCGGCCCAGTCGAACGGCGCCCGGTCGAGGTTCGGCACCGGGGCCAGCACGTAGTAGGTGTGCCTGCCGGCCGGGGCCACCGACGGGTCGGTGCGGCTCGGGTTCGTCACCAGCAGCGACGGGTCGGTCATCAGCTCGCCTCGCCGGATCACCTCGTCGAACGTGCCCTTCCAGGCGCGTCCGAAGTGGATGTTGTGGTGGGCGATCTTGCCATAGCCCTGCGTCGAACCGACGTGCAGGACCACACAGGACGGCGAGTAGGTGAGCTTGCGCTGCCGGCTCTCCGGCAGCAGCTCCTGGTAGGCGACGGGCAGGTCCGGGTTGAGCACCACCACGTCGGCCGGAACGAACTCGCCGTCCGAGGTGATCACGCCGGTGGCCCGGCCGTGGGCGGTCTCGACCCGGGTCACCGTGGTGCCGTACCGGATCTGCACGCCGTGCTTCTCGGCCGCGCCGGCCATGCCGCGGGAGACCGCGTGGATGCCGCCGCGCGGGAAGCTGACCCCGGCCACCGAGTCGAGGTACGCGATGACCGTGTAGATGGCCAGCGCGTCGTGCGGCGACAGGCCGGCGTACATCGCCTGGAAGGAGAAGATTCGCTGGGTACGCGGGTCGCGGAAGAACTGGTTGATCTTCGTCTGGAGTCGCCGGAACGCGCCGTTGGCGAACAGCTTCAGCAGGTTGCCGGTGAGCAGGTCGGTCGGCGCGTCGAGGTTGCGCTCGATGAAGTCGGCCCGCTCCCACTTCCACAGGTTGCGCGCGTAGTCGACGAAGCGCAGGTAGCCGTCCGCCTCCCGAGGGCCGCAGACCTTGGCGATCTCGGCGGCCATCCGGGTGGTGTCGGTGATGACGTCGAGCGTCGACCCGTCCGGGTAGTAGGCACGGTAGGCCGGGTCGAGCGGGGTCAGGTCGAGCCAGTCGCCCAGCTCCTCGCCCACCGCGCCCAGCGCCTCGGCGATCAGGTCGGGCATGGTGAGCACGGTCGGCCCGGTGTCGAACTCGTACCCGTCGACGCTGAGCCGGCCGGCGCGCCCGCCGGGCACCGGCTCGCGTTCCAGCACGGTCACCTGACGGCCGCTGCCGGCCAGGTGCAGCGCGCAGGCCAGCCCACCCAGCCCGGCGCCGACCACGACCACCCGGTCGGTCCGTCCGTTCACGGTCCGCATTCCGGCTCCCTTGCTCGTGCTCACGAAGGTGTTCATCAGGACCGCCGCGCGGTGGCGGCGGTGGCGAGGCCGGTCAACGCGGTGCGCGCGGTCTCGTCGATAGGTGCGGTGTCGAGCGCGGCCAGCGCCTCGGTCACCCGTTCGGCGATCATCAGCTCCACCCGGGCCGTGGCCCCGGTGTCCCGGACCAGGTCGGCCAGGTGGGCCACCTCGGACGCGTCGGCGACCGTGCCGGCCCGGTCCAGCGTGCGGCGTTGCGCCGGGTCGGCGAGCTGCCGGGCCAGCATCAGCAGCGCGGTCGGCTTGCCGGTGCGCAGGTCGTCCCCGGCCGGCTTGCCGGTGGTCGCCGGGTCGCCGTAGACGCCGAGCAGGTCGTCGCGGAGCTGGAACGCCTCACCGACGGCCAGCCCGTAGCGGGTGTACGCGGCGATCAGCGGGCCGTCCGCGTCCGCGCCGCCCAGGCAGGCGCCGAAGAGCAGCGGTCGCTGCACGGTGTAGCTGGCGGTCTTGTAACGGGCCACCCGCAGCGCCCGGTCGACCGACCAGCTCGCCGCGTCGTTCTCGCCGAGCACGTCGAGGAACTGCCCGGCGACCGTCTCCACCCGCATCTGGTCGTAGCAGCGGCGCACGTCGAGCAGCCGGTCCGCGGGCACGGTGGCGTGTGCCATCAGCCGGTCGGCCCAGACCATGCAGAGGTCGCCGATGAGCACGGCCACCGCCTCGCCGTACCGGTCGGGATCGCCGGTGTGCCCGGCGGCCCGGTGCCGCGCGGCGGCGGCGCGGTGTGCGGTGGGCCGGCCGCGCCGGGTGTCGGAGCCGTCCATCACGTCGTCGTGTGCCAGTGCGAACGCGTGCAGCAGCTCCAGCGCGGACAGGGCGGGCAGCACCGTGCCGAGCGGCGCGTCGCCGCCGACCACCCCGCGCCAGCCCCAGTACGCGAACGTGGGGCGCACCCGCTTGCCGCCGGCCAGCACGCAGTCGCGTGCGGTCGCGGCGAAACCACCCATGGCTGCGTCGATCTCGGTCAGTGCGTCGACTTCGGCGGCCAGGAATGCCGTCAACGTGTCGTCAACGCCCCTGACCAGGTCTTTCGTGAACGCGGCCAGTACGCCGCGGACCGGATCGTCCGTCGCTTCCGGCTGTGCCGGCGCGACGCGGAGCGCATTACCCGCAACTGCGTCGTTGGCCATGTGAGGGAGCGTACCCTAGGGTTACGAGTTGCGTCGATTGCTGCGTCGAAACCGAGGAGGGTCGGTGGACACGGATCTCACCGCTGCCTATGACCGTTGCCGCGAGCTGCACCGGCGTCACGGCCGTACCTACTATCTCGCCACCCGGCTGCTCCCCGCTTGGAAACGGCGGCATGTGCACGCCCTGTACGGCTTCACCCGCTACGCGGACGAGATCGTCGACCGCACCGAGGACCTGCCGCCCGCCGAGCGGGCCGCCAGGTTGCGCGAATGGTCGGACCGGTTCGTCGCCGGCCTGCACGGTGCGTCGGTCGACGACCCGCTGCTCCCCGCCGTGCTGCACACCATCGCCGTGTTCGACCTGGACCGCGCCGACTTCGCGTCGTTCCTGCGCAGCATGGCGATGGACCTGACGGTGATGTCGTACCCGACCTACGACGACCTGCTCGACTACATGGAGGGCTCGGCCGCCGTCATCGGCACCATGATGCTGCCGATCCTGGGCAGCTCCGATCCGGCCGCCGCCCGGGAACCCGCCCGCCAGCTCGGCTTCGCGTTCCAGCTCACCAATTTCATCCGGGACGTCGCCGAGGACCTCGACCGCGGCCGGACCTACCTGCCCGACGAGGACCTGGCCAAGTTCGACGTCACCCGCGACGACCTGCTCGCCGCGAAGGCCGCCGGGCGGACCACGCCGGCGATCCGCGAGCTGATCGAGTACGAGGTGACCCGCGCCCAGGCCCACTACCTCGCCGCCGCGCCCGGCATCCCGCTGCTCAACCCCGCCTCGCAGGCGTGCATGCGCACCGCGTACGCGCTCTACGGCGGCATCCTCGACGAGGTCGCCGCCCAGGACTTCGACGTCTTCGTCCGCCGGGCCCTGGTGCCGCAACGGCGGCGGATGTCGGTGGCTGCCCGGTCGCTGCTCACCCCGACCGGCACGCCGGTGCGGGTGCCCGGCCCGGCGCTCACCCCGGCCCTGGCCGGATGACCGAGCGTACGGCCGTCGTGCTGTTCACCCGCGACCTGCGGGTGCACGACCACCCGGCGCTCGCGGCGGCCGTCTCGGCGTTCGACCGGGTGGTGCCGCTCTACGTGCTCGACCCGACGCTTGCGACGCTCTCCCCGAACCGCACCCGCTTCCTCCACCAGAGTTTGGCCGAGCTGCGCGAGTCGCTGCGCAGACGCGGCGGCGACCTGGTCGTCCGACGCGGCGACCCGGTGGCCGAGACGGTCAAGCTGGCGCGCCGGGTCGACGCCGAGGGCATCGGGCTCTCCGCCGACGTGACCCGGTACGCCCACCGGCGGGAACGCCGCCTGCGCGCCGAGTGCGAGCGGCACCGGATGTTCCTCCGGCTCTTCCCCGGGCTGACCATCGTCGAGCCGGGCGCGCTGCGGCCGACCGGCGGCGACCACTACCGGGTGTTCAGCCCCTACTTCCGCGCCTGGCAGGGCGTGCAGCTCCGGGAGGAGTTGGCCGCGCCGAAGCGGGTCCGGCTGCCCGACGGCGTCGACCCGGGCCGGCTGCCGGAACCGCCGAAGGGCGACAGCCCGGACGCCGCCGAGGGCGGGGAGAGCGTCGCCCGGCGCCGCCTCACCGCCTGGCTGCCCACCCTCGACCGGTACGACGACATCCACGACGACATGGCCGGCGACGACACCTCCCGGCTCAGCCCGTACCTCCGATGGGGTTGCGTCTCCCCGCTGGCGGTGGCGAACCGGGCCGGCGACCGCGACGGGCCGTTCGTCCGGCAGCTCTGCTGGCGCGACTTCTACCACCAGGTCGTCGCCGGTTTCCCGGACCTGTCCACCACCGCCTACCGACGGGGTGCCCGGGAGGACTGGCGGGACGACAGCCACGCGCTGGCGGCCTGGACGGAGGGGCGCACCGGGATGCCGATCGTGGACGCCGGCATGCGGCAGATGCGCGCCCAGGGCTGGATGCACAACCGGGCCCGGCTGATCACGGCCGGCTACCTGACCAAGCATCTCGGGCTGGACTGGCGGCCGGGCCTGGACGTCTTCTTCCGCTGGCTGCTCGACGGCGACCGGGTCAACAACTCCGGCAACTGGCAGTGGGTGGCCGGCACCGGCAACGACTCCCGGTCGTACCGGGGCTTCAACCCGGTGCGGCAGGCCGAGCGCTACGACCCGGACGGCGCGTACGTGCGGCGCTGGGTGCCGGAGCTGGAGTCGGTGCCGGGCAAGGCGGTGCACCAGCCGTGGCGGCTGCCCGACGAGACCCGCCGGGGCCTCGACTACCCGCCGCCGCTGGACGTCCCCGGCAGCGACCCGGTCTGGATGCGCTGACCGCACCCGGTCACAGGCAGGCGTGCAACGCCTCGGCCAGCTCGTCCACCCGGTCGTGGTCGGCCAGCCGCGCGGTGGCGTAGGCGAACGTGTAGCCGCGCGCCGGGTCGGCCCAGGCGCTGCTGCCACCGATCCCGCCCATGCCCCAACTGCCGTCCGGCTCCCACTGCATGCCGAGCGTCCAGTGCGCCGTCCGGTCCAGCACCAGATCCGGGCCGGCGTACTGCACCCGGGTCGCCTCGGCCACCAGGTCCGGACCGAACAGCCGGATCCCGTCGAGGATGCCGCCGGCGAGCAGACCCGCGTAGAACCGGGCCAGCCCGGACGCGGTGGCGTGCAGGTTCACCGCCGGGATCTCCGCGGCCCGCCACGCGTCGCCGTTCACCACGGCGACGTCCCGCCCGCCCGGCGGGTTGTCCAGCGCCCGGGCCCGCAGCGAGCCGGGCTCACCGCGCGTCCGGTCCGGCCAGCCCGGATCGCCGTACGACAGGTCGGCGCACCGCCGCCGGTCGGCCGGGCCCAGTCCGAAGGCCAGATCCAGCCGCCACGGGCCGGCGATCTCCTCGGCCAGGAAACGCCCCACCGACCGCCCGTCCACCCGACGGACCAGCTCACCCACCAGGTGCCCGTACGTCCAGGCGTGCTCGCCCGCGACGGTGCCCGGCACCCATTCGGGCTCGGCCGCGGCCAGGTCGGCGCAGAGCAGCTCCCAGTCGGTGACCGCCTCGGCGGGCCGGGGCACCGGGAAGGCCGGCAACCCGGCGGTGTGGTCGAGCACCTGCCGCACGGTGGCCGGGGCGCGGAACCCCGGCCAGTACGCGGACACCGGCGCGTCCAGGTCGACCCGACCCCGGTCGACCAGCAACAACAGGCAGCACGCCACCACCGGCTTGCCCACCGAGTAGACGTCGACGAGCGTGTCCGGCAGCCATGGCCGACCCGCCCCGACGGCCGGCGTCACCGCACCTGGCGGTACGGCCACGCGGCTGCCGCCCACCAGCTCCAGCACCGGCGTGCCGTCGTGCCAGACGGACAGCGCCGCGCCGGTCTCCCGGCCGGCGGTGAACAGGTCGTGGAAGCAGTCCCGGACCGGGGCGAAACGCGCGTGCATCCGGTCACGGTAGGCGGTCGCACTCATTACCGGCGGAGGAATTCCGGCCGGGTCCGGTGGTCGGCGACCCCGGCTGTGCGGAATGCTGGCGGGATGGCAGAGCCGGAACTGGTGGACGTGGTCGTGGTCGGGCTCGGCGTCGGCGGCGAGGAGGTGGCCGGGCGGCTCGCCGAGGCCGGCCTCGACGTGGTCGGCATCGAACGGGACCTGGTCGGCGGCGAGTGCCCCTACTGGGGGTGCGTGCCGAGCAAGATGATGATCCGGGCGGCCAACGCGCTGGCCGAGGCGCACCGGGTGAACGAGCTGGCCGGGTCCGCGCAGGTGCGCCCCGACTGGGCGCCGGTCGCGAAGCGGATCCGCCAGGAGGCCACCGACACCTGGGACGACAAGGCGGCGGTGGACCGCTTCACCGGCAAGGGCGGCCGGTTCGTACGCGGCAGCGGCCGGCTCGACGGCCCGAACTGGGTACGCGTCGGCGACCAGGTCTTCGAGGCCCGCTACGGGGTGGTGCTCGGCACCGGCACCCGGCCCTCGATCCCGCCGGTCGACGGGCTGGCCGACACGCCGTACTGGACCAACCACCAGGCCATCGAGGTCGAGGAGTTGCCGGGCACGATGCTGGTGCTCGGCGGCGGCGCGATCGGGCTGGAACTGGCCCAGGTGTTCGCCCGGTTCGGCGTGCGGGTCACCGTCGTGGAGGCCGGCGACCGGGTGCTCGCCGTCGAGGAACCGGAGGCGTCCGCGCTCGCCGCCGACGCGCTGCGCGCCGACGGGGTGGAGATCCACACCGGGGTCAAGGCCGGCCGGGTCAGCCACGACGGCGACGAGTTCACCGTCCACGGCGACGACGCCACGTTCCGCGGCGAGAAGCTGCTGGTGGTGACCGGCCGCCGGGCACACCTGGAGGAGTTGGGGCTGGACACGGTCGGCGTGGACGCCACGCAGCGCTACCTGCCGGTCAACGACCGGATGCACGTCACCGAGGGCATCTGGGCGGTCGGCGACCTCACCGGCGAGGGCGCGTTCACCCACATCGCCATGTACCAGGCCGGCATCGTGGTGGCCGACGTGCTCGACCACATGCGGCGGACCCGGGGCGGGCCGGACGCCAGCGGCACCGCGAGCGTGGTCGGGGGCGCGGCCGGCGTGGTCAGCGCCGTCGGCGGTGCGATGAGCGCGGGCGGGTCGACGGTCGCGCCGGGCAGCGTCCCGGTCGCCGACTACCGGGCGCTGCCCCGGGTCACGTTCACCGACCCCGAGGTGGGCGCCGTCGGCCTCACCGAGCAGCAGGCCCGTGACCGGGGCATCAACGTCCAGATCGGGTACACCGACCTGACCTCGTCCACCCGGGGCTGGATCCACAAGACCGGCAACGCCGGTTTCGTCAAGCTGGTCGCCGACGCCGACCAGGGCGTACTGGTCGGCGCCACCTCGGCCGGCCCGGCCGGCGGCGAGGTGCTCTCCGCGCTGCTGGTGGCCGTGCACGCGGCGGTGCCGATCAGCCAGCTCCGGCACATGATCTACACGTACCCGACGTTCCACCGGGCCATCGAGGACGCGTTGCGCAACCTGAAGTGACGCCTCAGCCGGCCGGCGCACCATGCCGGCCGGCACCGGCGGCGAACCGGCCGGCGCCACGCACCCCGTCGACCGCGAGCGACTCCGTGCCGTAGGCCAGCTCCACGGCGAGCGCCTCCGGCTCGGGCCGGCCGGCGCCGTCGAGCACCGCCGCCCGGTCGTTGCGCAGGCAGGTCTGCGGGTGCCGGGCGATCCCGGCGGCCAGCCGCTCGGCCTCCGCCCGGGCCGCACCGGGCGGGACCAGCCGGTTCACCAACCCCATCGCGTACGCCTCGTCGGCCGGCACCGGCCGTCCGGTGAGGATCAGGTCCATCGCCCGGCTCTCCCCGATCAGCCGGGGCAGCCGGACCGTCCCGCCGTCGATCAACGGCACCCCCCACCGCCGGCAGAACACCCCGAGCGTCGCGTCCGACTCGGCGACCCGCAGGTCGCACCAGAGCGCCAGCTCCAGGCCGCCGGCCACCGCGTACCCGGAGATCGCGGCGACGACCGGCTTGGACAGGCGCATCCGGGTCGGACCCATCGGACCGTCGCCCTCGGTCTCGACCCGGTTGCCGCGCGCCGTGCCGATCGCCTTGAGATCGGCGCCCGAGCAGAACGTGCCGCCCGCGCCCCAGAGCACGGCGACCGCCGCGTCCGGGTCGGCGTCGAACGCGCGGAACGCGTCGGCAAGCGCCCGGGCGGTCGGCCCGTCCACCGCGTTACGGGCCTCCGGCCGGTCCAGGATCACCGTGGTCACGCCGTCGGCGTGCTCGACGCGTACCCCCATCGCCCCAGCATGCCCGCGACGGCGCCGGGCACGCTACTACTTGATCGCGCCGGGTGGGGCCAGCCAGCGCATCGGCTGGCCGGTGACCGCGCCTACCTGGTCGAAGTCCCGGTCGTAGTGCAGCAGCGAGAGCCCGTGATGTTCGGCGGTGGCGGCGATGAGCAGGTCGACCGCACCGGCCGACCGGTGCGTCCCCCGTGCCGTCAGGTCGAGCTGCGTCTCCGCCGCACGCTCGTAGACCCGGTCGGGCATCGTCACCCATCCGAAGACGGTCCGGAGCTGATCCGCCAGTTGCGCGCGGTCGGCGACGGACCGGGCGGTGTGGAGGAATTCCAGTTCGACGAGTGGACAGACGGCGACCAGCCCAGCGGTCACCGTCTGCTCCCACCGGTCCAGTACCTCCGGGTCACGAAGTAGCCGGACGAGGGCGCTGCTGTCGATCAGGTAGTCGGCGAGCTTCACGAGCGGTAGTGCCCCTTGTCGAGCAGCTCGTCAAAGTCACCCGCCTGTCCACGGCCGGCCAGTTCGGCCAGGGCGCGGGCGCGGCGGAGGCGGGCCGCGCCCTCGCGCAGAGCCACGTTGACCGTGTCCTTCTTGGTCTTGGTGCCGAACGCCCGGGCCGCGTCCGCAAGCGCCTCGTCGTCGACGTCCACCAGGATCTTGGTCATATCGCCCCTATATGCGACCGACCGTTGCAGTATATCCAGGATGTCGTCCGCCCCGGCCCGAGCCGGTCAGGGTTTTGCCCGGCGTCCGGTTTGGGGGCTCTGCTGCCGGGAAGTCGGAACAGGTGCGCCAACTACTGACGAAGCTCGAACAGGCCTCCGGGCTCGACCGGGTCGGCGACCGGGTCCAGCGCGTCGTGCAGGGCACGCTGCGCTCGCAACGCGTCCGGGACGCGCTGCACGGCGTCTGGCTGGGCCATCCGCTGCACCCCGCCATGGTGCAGGTCCCGGTCGGCGCGTGGATCTCCGCCGCCGTGGTGGACCTGCTGCCCGGCCAGCGCCGAGCCGCCACCGCGCTGGTCGGGCTCGGCACGGTCAGCGCGTTGCCGGCGGCGGTCGCCGGGTGGAACGACTGGGCGGCGCTCTCCCGGGACCAGCGGCGGATCGGGCTCGTGCACGCCGGGGCCAACATCGTCGGCCTCACGCTCTACGCCGGCTCGCTGGCGGCCCGACTGAACGGGCGGCACGGCCTCGGCCGGGCGCTGGCCTACCTGGGGTTGTCCGCCGCCAGCGGCGGCGCGTACCTGGGTGGGCACCTCGCCTACAAGCAGGGGGCCCAGGTCAGCCAGAGCGTCTCCGACCTGCACCTGATCGGCGACGGCTGGCACCCGGTGGGCGACCTGAACAGCCTGCCGCAGCGCGAACTGGTCACCCGGGAGATCGACGACGTCTCGGTGATCCTCTACCGGCACGGTGACGACGTCACCGTGATGTTGGAGCGCTGCCCGCACCAGAGCGGCCCGCTCGGCGAGGGTGAGGTGCGGCAGATCGACGGCCACGCCTGCGTGGTGTGCCCGTGGCACGGCAGCGCGTTCCGCCTCAACGGCGGCGAGGTGGTGCACGGCCCGGCCGCCAACGACCAGGTCGTGCTGCCCACCCGCGTGGTCTCCGGCCGGGTCGAGGCCCGGCTGCCCTGATCCGGCCGCCCGCGCCGGCGGCGCATCCGGCACCCGGCGACCGGCGGCGCACCGGCCTCAGTCGCGCCAGCGGCGCACCGGCCTCAGTCGCGGCGGCGGCGCACCGCCTCAGTCGCGGCGGTGCCGTCCGTTGCCCAGCGCGCGGCTGCCCAACGCGCGGGCCGGCACCGGCCGGCGGCGCAGCCCGAGGACAGCACCGATCTGGGCACCCACGATGCTCGCCACCGCCAGCACCGCCGAGATGGCCAACGGGCGGTTGATGCCCTCCTCGGCCGTGGCCCGGGACGCGCCCGCCGCCATGGCCGGCGGCTGCCCCTCCGGTGCCTCCACCGTGGGCGTGGTGTCCCGCGCCGGCGTGTGCGGCGCGGGCTTCGGCTTCGGTTTCGGCGCCATCGCGGACGTACCGCCCCCGTCGGGCTTTGCCGGGGCGGGCTTCGCCGGCGTCACCACCAGCCGGCCGGCGGCGTGTCGGCGGGCCCCCTCGTCCACCGCGCCGCCGGGCAGTTCGAGCAGTTGGCCGGGGCGGATCCGGTCCGGGTCGGCGAGCCGGTTCAGCCGGGCCAGCTCCCGGTAGCGGTCGAAGTCGTCCAGGTAACGGTCGGCCACCTCGCCCAGGTAGTCGCCCTTCGCCACCCGGTACACCGCCGGGCCGGTGGCGTCCGGTGCGGCAGAAGTCGGCGTCGCGAGCTGAGGTGCGGTGTACGCCGTGGTGACGGCCGGCGCGGCGACCACCGGTTGCGGCGCGGCCAGCGTCGCGGCGCTGGCCGCGGCCGGGCTCGCCGCCAGGATCAGCGCCACGGAGCCGACCAGCGCGGCGGCGGCCCGCTGCTGGCGGTGCATGCCGGGCAGCTTCGGCGCGGGTCGGCGCAACGCCGACGCGAGCAGTTCCACCACGACCGAGAACGCGAACGTGGCCCAGCCGAACCAGCCCACCACGGCCAACGCCCGCAGGAAGAGCTGCCCGTCGTCGCGGCTGGTCAACGCCGTACCCACCTCGGCCAGGGTGGGCAGGTGGTCGGGCAGCGGGTTGCCGGCGAAGGCCAGCAGGGCGACCGGTCCGCCGGCCAGCAGCCCCACGAGCACGACGAGAGCGCCGAGCCCGGTGAGAACCTGGCCGGCGCGGTGGACGGCGGAGCGTCGGGGTGCACCCATGGCGGCCTTCCCTTCCTACGGTCCGGTGAGCGCCCGAGCGGTGGCCTCACCGGTGACGGTGGCGGTCTTCTGCGCGCCGAAGAGCCCGATCAGGTCCCGGCGGTAGGTGATCCGGACGCGTACCCGGATCTGGGTCTCGAGGCCGACCACGGGGAAGTCGACGTCGTGGCCACCGACCCCACCCGCGGCGCGGAGGTAGTCGGCGACGGCCGCACGGGCGGCGACCTGGTCGATCCGCTTCGGACCGCCCTCGATGGCGCTCGCGCGGTCGATCATCTGACCGCCGCTGCGGGCCGCCTCGGCGGCCAGGTTGTCGGCGCGTTGCAGCGTCCGGAGCTGCCCGGCGCCGTCGTAGGCGAGGCTGACGACGGCCAGCACGCCGGTCATCGCCACGGCCAGGAACAGACTCACCCGGCCGCTCTCCGCCCCGCGCCGGCCGGTCATCCGCGGCTCCGGTAGGTGTCAAGCGGCGAGGTGAAGCGCGCCGCGACCGTCTTGCCGCCCGGCACCCCGGGCAGACCGGGCGCGCGCAGGTCGTCGAAGGAGACGGTGCAGGTGACCGTCACCGTGACGGTCGCCGGCACGCCGGCCGCGCTCCGGTACGCGGTGGCGAAGGTGGTCTCCTGCCCGGCCACCGACCCGCTCAGGTCCAGCCTCGGCGGGGCGGTGCAGCGTAGGCCGGACCAGTTGAGCTGGTCGCGGGCCGCCTGCTCGGCGGCCTTCTCGCCGGCGCGGGCGTCGCGCGCCAGGGAGGCGGCCCGGGCGGCGTCGTGCGCGGCGGACTCCACCGCCTCGTCGGCGACGGCGGTCCGGCCGGCGACCCCGGCGAGGACCATCAGCCCGATGAAGGCGGGGGCGAGCACCGCCACCTCGATCGAGACGGAACCGCGCTCCCGTGGCACCGGCCTCATCCCGTGGTCCAGCGTTCGACGGGGCCGTGCGCGGTCTGCGTGACCTCGAAGTCGACGCCCGGGACGACCGACAGGGAGCGTCCGCGCACCGTGCAGGTGACGTCGGTGGCGGTCTCCACGCAGGTCGGGCCGTTCTTGTCCCAGCCGACCAGCCAGTCGCCGGAGCGGCGCAGGAACGTGATCGCCTGGGCCCGGCCGGCGTCCGGCCCGGCGTCGAACGTGCGTTGCGCGTTCACCCCGGTCTGCGCCGCGTTGAGCGCGGTGGACCGGGCCACGAACCAGACGCCGACCTGGATCGAGCCGAAGAGCAGCACCAGGATGGCCGGCATCATCACGGCCAGCTCGACCGGGTTGGCGCCCCGCTCGCGCCCGCCCGCGTCGAGGCGGGCGCGAGCAGCGGCGGCGATGCGCCCCGGACCGCGCGGACCGGCGACGCGGCCGGCACCTGCCGGTCGACGCCGGGACGGACGGGCGGGGCGGGCCATCACGGGGCCTTCGGCGCCGTGTTGTTCGGGATGGCGTTCATCCAGTTGTTCGCCTTGGCCAGGGCGAGCCCGGTGACCGCGATGGCCACCGCGACCAGCCCGAAGATGATCACGGCGGTCGGCACCGGGCTGTCGCCGCGCTCGCTGTCCCGGCGCAGCTCGGCGAGGCGGGTACTCACCGTCGCGTAGAGGTAGGCATAGAGGTGCATGGTCTTCTCCTTCTCGGGGGTGGGGTTCACAGGCGGGCGAGGAACGGATAGACGGCGAAGCCGAGCAGGACGAAGACCAGCAGCGATCCGGGAATGTCCAACTTGCTGGTCACCCCCTCGGCGCGGGTCAGGTTGTCGGTACGGATCTGGTCGCGCAGCGAGTCGGCACGGGACCGCAACGTCTCGTGCACCTGGGCACCCTCACTGCCGGAGGAGCGCATGATGGCGCCCACGTCACCCAGCTCCGGAATACCGATCCGGTCCGCCAGCTCCTGCAACTCGTCCCACGGCGAGTGCATCTGGAGCTGGGCGAGCCGCAACGCCTCCCGGATCCGGTCGAACACCCAGCCGTCGCAGACCGCCGCCGCGCGTTCCAGCGACTGCACCGGGCCGTGCGCGGCGGAGAGTTGCAACGCCACCAGGTCGAGGTAGGTGCAGACCGCCTGGCGGAACTCGTCCCGGGCGGCGGCCGCCCTGGTCAGCACCGAGCGGTGCGCGACCAGGCCGGCGAGCAGCGCCATCCCGAGGCTGGCCAGCACCGGCACGACCACCGGCAGTGACACCCCGCCCAGGAAGAGCACGGCCGAGAGGACCGCCGGCGTGACGAACCCGATCAGCGCGGAGAGCAGCACCGACAGGGCGTACTGCTCGGGGGTCTGGTCGAGCAGGGCGAGTTGCCGGGTCGGCGGGCGCAGCCAGCGGGCGAAGCCGTTGAGCCAGTCCGGTCCCGCGCCGGCCGTCGGGGCCTGACCGGGCGGCTGGTGCAGCCGGCGCAGCGCCGGGCCGAGCGCCGGGGTGGCCGGTAGCGCCTCGCGGACCACGAGGAAGAGGCCGAGCCCGATCGCCGATCCGCCCAGCACCGCCACCGCGAGCTGCCAGTTGAGGACCACTATGCGATCGCCTCCTCCGGGTCGGGCGCCGGCAGGAAACGCGCCGGGCGGGGCGGCTGGCTCATCGACCGCACCCAGACCAGCAGGCCGATGAAGGCCGCGCCGAGCACCGCCATCACGAGCTGGCCGGTGAGCGTGCCGTAGGGGCGGATGTAGTCGCTGTTCACCAGCCCGTACGCCAGCGTGGCGAGCGTCATGCCGGTCAGGAAGCGGACCGCGAACCGGGGCTGGGTCCGCTTCGCCTCCACCTCGCGCCGGGTGGCCACCTCGGCGGACGCGGCGCCGGCGATCGAGCGGAGCACGTCGCCGAGACGCTCGCCGCGGTCGGTGAGGTGCAGGATCAGCGCGGCCACCACCTGGTCGGCCACCGGGTCGGCGATCTCGTCGGCGAACGCCAGCAGCGCGGACTTGGCCAGCCAGCCGGCCTGGAGGCGGGCGGCCAGCGTGCGTACCTCCTCCTGGATCTCCTCCGGCGCGGTGGTGATGGTGCCGACGATGGCCTGCTGGAGCCCCTGCCCGGTGGCCGAGATGTCCTTGAGTCGCCGGGTCCACTCGCCGACCGCCTCGACCCGGGCGATGGCCCGTTGCTCGGCCCGGCCGACCGCGAACAGCCACGGCACCCCGGGCACCGCGAGCGCCACCAGCAGGCCCACCACCGGCAGCCCGGTGAGCAGGAACGCCAACGCGCCGGCGGCCACCGCGCCGCCCAGCAGGAGCTGGTGACGTCGCTGGTCGGCGCGACCGGCCCCGGCGCCGGTCCAGAGTCGGCTCAGACCCGGCCCGGCGCTGCCCGGCGTCGACCCCGGTGGCCGGCGGGTGCCGACCAGCGCGACCACGGCCAGCACCAGCCCGGCCACGCAGGCCGCGCCGGAGACCAGCGCGATCAGCTCGATCTGCGTCACGCCGGCCCCCCGTTCGGCCGCCGCCCGAGGCGGGTGTGCCGGGGCCGACGCCAGGCGCCGACGCCGGCCTCCACGAACCGGGTGAGCAGGCGCGAGTCGTAGCCGACGCGCATCAACTGGTCGCGGATCCGCTCCGGCAGGTGGCGGGGGACCGCCCGGCCGTCCGGCCCGGGACCGAAGACCGTGGTGGTGGTGATCCGGTTGCCCTCGCCGACGCCGATGACCTCCTCGACGTGCGAGACGAAGCGGTGCTTGCGGCCACCGATCGCGGTCTCGTCCTCGACCGTGACGTAGACGATCAGGTCGAGCGCGTTGCCGGCCATCCGGCGGGCCTGGTCGACGGTCATCTCCCGGCCGTGGGAGAGCGCCAGCTCGATGATCCGTTCGCTCACCCCGGCCGGGGTACGGGCGTGGATGGTGCACATCGACCCGCGACTGGTGGTCATCGCCTGGAGCATCGGCACGATCTCCCGGGACCGCACCTCGCCGACGATGATCCGCAGCACGCCCATCCGCAGCGACACCGGGATCAGGTCGGCGATGCTCACCTCACCGGCCGGTCGCCCGTCCGCGCCGCGTTCGCCGTGCCCCTCCCGGGACTCGAAGCTCATCACCGCCCGGTGCTTGTGCCCGCGCCGGGCCGGCAGCAGTTCCCGGCTCTCCTCCAGCAGCACGTACGGCTCGTCGGCCGGGATGTCGTCCATCAGCGCCCGGATGACAGTGGTCTTGCCCGCCCCGGCCAGCCCGGCGACCATGATGTTCAACCCGGCCCGCATGGACGCGCGGAGGAAGTCGCGCAGCAGCGGATCGATCATCTCGTCCAGGTCGGGCCGGCCACCGGCGATGTCCTCCAGGCTCACGTCCAGCGTGTTGTGCTTGCGGATCACCGCGTACGGGCGGTGGCTGACCAGGAAGACCGCGGCGAGCCGGCTGCCGTCGGGCAGTTGCAAATCGAGCGTGGGCTTGGAGGTGGAGAGCGACCGCTCGGTGGCCCCGGCCCGGCGGGCCGCCGCCTGGAGGATCTCCACCAGTTCGTCGTCCGTCTCGGCGATCGGCTCGGCCCAGTCGACGCCGCCGCCGTGCCGGGTGATACGCACCTGGTCGCAGCCGAGGATGTGCACCTCCTCGATGGTGTCGTCGACAAGGAGCGTCTGGAGCCGGCCCAGCCCGACCAGTTCGGCGGTCACCTGGTCGAGCAGCAGCCGTTCCGCGTCGGCGGGCATCGGCGTGCCGGCCCGGCGCACCGAGTCGGCGTACGCGGAGACCACCGCGACGGCCAGTCGGGCCCGCTCGACCTCCTCGGCGTCGGCGTCGAACTCCCGGCCGCGCTGCCAGTGGGTGAGTCGTTCGCTCAGTTCCCGGCGCAGCTCGCGGACGACCGCGAAGTCGACCCGGGGGCGGGGCGGTGCCACCGGCGGCGGGGCGGGGAGCGCCGGGCCGGCCACGTGGTGCCGTCCGTTCGGCGGCGCCAGCGGCGGGACCGTGGAGACGACGCCGGGTTGCTGCCCGCGCGGGTCGTGCGAGACCGGCTCAAACCGCACCGGGCACCCCCGGCGCGGTCGGCGCGCTGACCGCTGCCGAGGCGGTCATACCAGGCCAGGACAGCCGGGCCCGACGCCGGTCGAGCAGCGCCCGGACCGGCACCTCCAACGCGCCGGCCGCGCGCATGAGCGGCCGGTTGGCGCGTACGGTGCCGCCGCGGCCGAGCACCTCGGCGGTACGCGGGTCGTGCGGCAGGCGGGCGATCACCGGCAGCCGCAGCGCCTTGCTGATCTCGCTGGTGCCGTGCCCGTCGCCGACCACCAGCAGGCGCAGGTTGCCCGGGGGGACGCGGTGCTCGGTGAGGTCCCGTTCGATCGCCCGGACCGTGGCCCGGGTGGCGGAGAGGTCGGGCAGGTGCGCGCGGGTGACCAGCAGCACCACCGCGGCGGCCCGCAGCAGCGGCCAGGGTGGACCGGCGACCGCCAGCCGACCGCAGTCGACCAGCACGTCGTAGGGGGGCACGCCGCGTTCCAGCCCGGTGAAGTAGTCGGCGAAGCGCTGCCAGAGCGGGACCACGCTGCCGGCCTGGGCCGGGTCGACCACGCCGGGCAGCAGCAGCCGCTCGCGGCGGGGCGCGTCCAGGTCGACGAGCTGGGACCAGAACGTGCTCTCCAGGCTGCCGTCGCGCAGTTCGCCGACGGCCAGCTCGCCGATGCCGCGCGGGCCGTCGAGCGCGCCGCCCAGGTAGCCGGCGAGGATGGAGCCACCCGACGGGTCGCACTCGGCCAGCACGAGCCGGCGGTGCCAGCTCAGCGCGGCGGCCAGCGTGGTGGTGGTGACGCCGGGCGAACCCTTCGCCGAGACCAGGGCGATGATCGCCATCAGGCCGCCTCGGTGAGCACGAGCGCGATCCGGTCGTCCGCGGCCAGCACCACCACCGCCGGCACGTCCCGGACGGGTAGCGCCAGGTAGACCACCACGTCGCCGTTCTCCGGGGTGGCGGTGTCGATCACGGTGGCCGCGAACCGGGTGCCGCCGCCCCGGGCCGCGTCGGAGCCGCTGGTGCCGGCGGTCGGCGTACTGACCAGCAGCACCTTGTCGCCGGGGTGCAGTTCGCGGGCGGGCACCTGGTCGGCCGCCAGCCCCAGCGCGATCTGCTGCTGGCCGGGGCCGAGCAGCGGCGCGTCGGTGAGTTGGGCCGGGGTGAGCAGCGTGCCGGGGGTGAGCCGCACGGCGGCCCGCAGGCCGATCAGTTCCTTCATCCGGTCGGCCGGCACCGGCCGCAGCTCGCGCCCGCCGGAGACGCGGACCGGCACCAGGTCGTCGGCGGTGAGCTGCTGTCCCACCTCGACCGGCCGGGCCACCGCCAGGTAGCTGCCGGTGGACCGGACCGAGGTGACCGCGAACGCCGCGCCCAGCCCGCCGAGCGCGATCAGCAGGATCGCCAGGCCGAGCAGGCCAGGCCGGATGCGCCGCTGCCGGACCACCTTGGGCGGCGCCACCGGCGCCTCCACCGGGGTCCCGTTCCGGGCCGCCACCACACTCATCGGGTCACCACCTGAAGTTCGTTGATCTGCACCGGGACGACACCGCTGACCCGGCTCTGGTCGATCACGCCGCTCTCCCCGCCGCCGGACCACGTGACGGTCCAGAACGTGGTGGCGTAGACCTGGTACGTGTCGGCCTTGGAGTAGCCGTTGGGCAGGCCGCAGTCGGGCGAGGGGGCGCCGGCGTGCGGCCCGCTGGAGCTGTAGGGCGTGCCCGGCCCGTGGCAGGTGACGTCGAGGTCGTCGGCCATGTGCCAGACGATCCGGCTCACCTTCGCGGTGATCGAGACGGTGAGGCCCCGCTCCGACGCGGAGGCGCTCAGCGGTCCGAAGTAGGAGTTGCCGGGACTGGCCCACATCCAGACCGGCAGCCCGACCAGCCCCGGCCCCTTGCTGCGCCGGGGTGCGACCGCCGCCCGGGGCGGCAGCAGCGAGATCGAGGCAAGCGCGCGTCGGGCCAGTTCCTCCGGGTTGGGCGGGGCGCCGAAGCCGCCCGGCGGCGCGTCGAGCAGCACGTTCCCCTGCTGGCCGGTGGCGCCGCCGACGCAACTGGCGGTGTACCACTGCTTGCCGTCGGGCGCGGGGAGTTGGGGCTCGGCCAGCTTGTAGTAGCAGCCGTCGCTGTTGTTGAACCAGCCCATCACGTCGTCGTAGCACTTGACGACCTGGCCGTTCCACTGGCACTTCGCGGTGCCTCCGCCGGTGCCGTTCCCGCCGCCGTCGTTCCCGCCGCCGCCCGGCCCGCCGCCACCGCCCGGAACGCCCGGGTCGTCGTCCCAGACGTCGCAGTTGGTCTGGTCGGGTGGGCACGAGCCGCCCGGGTCGGCGGCGCGGGCGGGGGAGCCGGCCAGCGTCAGCACCGCCACCAGGCCGGCGACGAACCACCGGCGGGGCGTTCCGACCCGGTCGGCCGGGACGCTCCCTCCTCCCCAGGTCAGCACGGCTGGTCCCGGTGCGCGGCGCCGGCGTTGACCAGCCACCGACCGTCGGGATAGCGGGCCGCGGTCGCGGTGGCCAGGTACCGGCCGCCGTCGGTGCCGGGCACGGGCTTGCGGTTCTTGACGTAGACCAGCCGGTAGCCGGTCGCGTCCAGGCAGTCCTGGATCTCGACGGTGGGCGTTTCGGCGGCCAGGTCGACCGAGACCACCGTGGGGGTGGAAACCAGTTTTCCGGTACGCATCGCGCCGTGCTCCTTCGCGTCACGAATTGCCAACCGAACCTGGGTCAGCAGCGGGTCGGCCAGGAATCGGCCGAGGGCGGGATGGCCGGGATCGCTGCGGGCGCTCGCCGCCCGGGACGCGGCGAGATAGCCGGAATAGGCGGTGAGCGCCGCTTTTTCGGCCGCTTTCTCCTCGGCGGTGGAATGCGCGGCGGGCGCCGCGGCGCGGCCGGTCAGTGGGCCGGTGGTCGCCTCGGGCCCGGTGCCGCAGCCGGCGGCGCCGACCGCCAGCACGAGGCTGAGCAGGCCGCCTTCCCATCGGCGGGATTGCCATGTGCGCAACGCCGAGCCCTCCTCGGTGCCGGCCCGGTGCGGTCGCGCGGAGCGCTCCGGGCATGCGGAAGCACGCCCGGATCTGTCGGACCGGACCTCGACCGCCACCGTGTGCATTTACCTGTGCTGATCTTCGTCAAATGTGGAAGTGATGTCTCCGGTCCGCCTCCGACGCCATTGAGCGGGGGTTGCGTCGTACCCAAGGGGCGAGCATAGGCTGACGTCCGCCGATGCAACAGAGGCAATTCACGTGAACACGTTGAGTGAAGACGGGTGGTGGCGGCCGGTGGCGTTCCGGACGGTGACGAGCGGGTCCTCCCCGGCCGCCCCGACAGTCGGTGTGCGCTCACCCGCACCCGTCCACCCGCCCGCGCCGGCCGGCCGCCGCGCCATCGGTATGGGTGGGGTGCACCCCGCTCGTCCGATCCGTCCCGTCGGCCGGCCGGGCCCGGCACCCATCGCCGGCACCGGACGCCCCGGGGCCCCGCCGGACGCCACTTTCCGCGCCATCCGCCACACGCCGATCACCGTGACGTCACTCTGCGTGCTCCGCAGTGGAACCACCGGCGACCGGACGGGGGAGCCGGCATGACCACCGAACGGGTCCGCCACCCCGACCCGCCGGCCGTCACCCGCCGCCCGCTCGTCCGGCTGCTGGCCACCCTCGCGGTCGGGCCGCCGGTCCGGCTGGCGGTGGCCCGCTACGCCGTACCGCCGGACCGCCCGGACCGGGCGGCGTGCGACGCCTGCGGCACGCCGATCGGGCTGGACCGGCCGTGGCCGGCGCTCGGGCCGGCGGCCCGCTGCCCCGGCTGCCGGGCGCGGATCGGCACGCCCCCGGCCGTGGCGGAGGTGGTGCTCGCGGTCGCCGTCGCGGTGCTGGCGTTGGCCGGCGGGCTGCCCGGCGCGCGTCTAGCGCTGGCCTGGTGGCTCGTCTGGGCGGTGCCGATGGCGCTTGTGGACGCCGCGGCGCACCGGTTGCCCGACCGGCTGACCTGGCCGGCCGCCGCCGGCACCGCGGTACTGCTCGGGGCGACCGCGCTGGCCGGGCCCGGCCCGGCACCCTGGGTACGGGCTGTCGCGGCCGGGCTGGCGCTCGGTGCCGGCTTCGCGGCCACCACCGTGCTGTTCGGCCGGCGCGGTTTCGGCCTCGGCGACGCCAAGCTGGCCCTCGGCGCGGGCGCGCTGCTCGGCTGGTACGGCTGGCCGGTCCTGGTGGCCGGGCTGGTGCTCGCGGTCACCCTGGCCGCGCTGGCCGGGCTGGTGCTGCTCGCCGCCCGGCGGGTCCGCTGGCGCAGTCACCTGCCGTTCGGGCCGTTCCTCATCCTCGGCACCGCCGCCACGCTGGTGCTCACCACCGGCAGCGGGTAAGGACGGGCCCCCGCTTAACGCCTCCGGTAGAGAAGGGGCCCCGCCTAACGATCCGTGCCCCGGTCACCCGGCGGCTGGGCCGGTACGCCGGACATCCGCTCGACGATCTTCTCCAGCGCCTCGAACGCGTACGCCCAGTTGTGGCACTTGAAGCTGCGCAGCCCGGTGATCGGGGTGCGACAGTCGGCACAGTGGACACCGGGCACCGCGTCCGGCACCTCGGTGTTGACGTACTTCCGCTCACCGAGCACCACCCGCGCGATCATCGCCGTGTCGTGCACCCCGTGCAGCGCGGACGAGACGATGTCGTACCAGGTCACCCGGCGTCCGCACTTCGGGCAGTCCGGCTCGTCGCCGCTGACCCACAGCGGCGCGCCGATGCTGTGCGCCGGGATGTTCAGCAGTCGCTCCATCCGGCGTACGTCCGACTCGGGAGTGGTCCACCGGTGCCGCCCCGGTAGCGAGGCGGGCGAGTCGTAGACGGCGCGGAACAGCACCGGGTCGACCTCCACGGTCTGCCGCCGATCGGTCATCGGTACCTCCTGGGAACAACGGGTCAGCGGTTCGTCGCCCAGGGTGCTACACATCAGGGCGTGACGGCTGCTGAAACGCGACCCAACGTCGCCCGAATGTACGACTACTACCTGGGCGGATGCCACAACTTCGCGGCCGACCGGGCTGCCGCGGAGGAGATCCTGAAGATCTTTCCGGACACCGGCGTGGCGGCCCAGACCAACCGCGCCTTCCTGCGCCGGGCCGTGCGGTGGGCGGCCGAGCGGGGCGTACGCCAGTTCCTCGACGTCGGCGCCGGGCTGCCCACCCAGGGCAACGTGCACGAGGTGGTCCGCGCGGTGAACCCGGACGCCCGGGTGGTCTACGTGGACACCGACGAGGTGGCCGTCGCGTACGCCAGGCGGTTGCTGCCCACCGACGGCGGTCGCACCGTGGTGGTCCGCGGTGACCTGCGGCGGCCCGACGAGCTGCTGGCCGATCCGACGCTGCGCGCGACGCTCGACCTCAGCGAGCCGGTGGCGCTGCTGCTGGTCGCGGTGCTGCACTTCGTGCCCGACGCGGACGACCCGTGGACGGCCGTGGCCCGGCTGCGCGACGCCACCGCACCCGGCAGCCTGCTCGCGTTGTCGCACCTGACGCTGGACGGCGCGCCGCCGCTGCCCGCGCGGGCCGGCACCGAGGTCTACCGGCGCAGCAGCGCGCCGCTGGTGCCCCGCACCCACGCCGACGTGGCCCGCTTCCTCGACGGGTACGACCTGGTCGAGCCCGGTCTGGTCCGGCTGGCCGACTGGCGGCCGGACGGCGAGCCGCAGGCCGCGGTGTCGCACGGTTACGGCGGGGTGGGCGTGCGGCGCTGACCTCCCCACGACATCCAAGTTAGCAAGCATCGGGCATCTGCGGTATCGGCCGACGAACCGATCAGATCGGGCGGAAATCCTCGTTAGATTCGCCGAGCTGATCTGACGGGGAGGTCACCGATGTCCACTGTGCCCACAATCGAGAAGCATGTTCCGCCACTGGTCCGGCGAGGACTCGTGCCGGAGACGCGACCGCAGCGCATTCTCGCGCTGGCGACGTTCGTCAACATGATTGGCAGCGGCGTCTTCATGGTCACCGCCGCGCTGTTCTTCACCCGCGTGGTCGGTCTGCCGCTGGCCCAGGTCGGCCTCGGCATGGGCGTCGCCGCCGGCGCCGGCCTGCTCGCGGGCGTACCGGTGGGGCATCTCGCCGACCGGCGCGGGCCCCGGGAGGTCTACCTGGGCATGCTCGTGATCCAGGGCGCGGCGATGGGCGCGCTGCTTGTCGTCCGCAGTTTCTGGCTGGTCCTGGTGGCGCTCTGCGTCGGTGAACTGGCCCGTTCCGCCGGGGGCGCGGCGCGGGGACCACTCGTTCGCGGAATCGGCGGCGACGACCTACCGAGATATCGCGCGTACCTGCGTTCGGTCGCCAATCTGGCCGGCAGTTGCGCCGCGATCGCGACCGGGTTCGCCGTGCAGTTCGACAGCCGCCCGGCCTACCTGGCGCTGGTGCTGGCGAACGCGCTCAGCTTCGTCGCCGCCGCGGCCGTGGTCGCCGCCCTGCCGGCGCTGCCGCCGGTGCCCGCGCCGCCACGCGCCGGCCGCTGGACAGCCCTGCGCGACCGAGGGTACGTGGCCGTCACCGTGCTGGACGGCGTCATGTCGATCCACCACCAGGTGCTGCTCTTCGCGCTGCCGCTGTGGATCGTCGGGCACACCGACGCGCCCCGCTGGCTGGTCGGCGCGACCGCCCTGGCCAACACCGCGCTCGTGGTGCTGCTCCAGGTCCGGGCGAGCCGGGGCGTGGACAGCAGCGACGCGGCCGGTCGGGCCGTACGCCGGGCCGGGGTCGCCTTCCTCGCCGGGATGGCGGTCGTCGCCGCGACCGCCACGCTGCCCACCTGGCTCGCCGTCGCCGGCATCGGGCTCGGTGTCTGCGTGCACACCGTCGGCGAGCTGTGGCACACCGCCGGCTCGATGGAGCTGCGTTTCAGCCTGGCCCCGGCGCACGCGCAGGGGCAGTACATGGGCGTGTTCGGGTTCGGCGCCGGGCTGGCGAACGTGGTGGCGCCGACCGTGCTGGCGTTGTGCTGCATCACCTGGGGCGCGCCCGGCTGGCTGTTGCTCGGCGGCGTGTTCCTGGTGATGGGACTGGTGACGCCGGAGGTGGTGCGCCGGGCGGAGCGGAACCGGCCGGCGTGACGCTCAGCCGAGGCCGCGGTGGGCGGCCCAGAGCGCCGCGGCCCGGTCGGCCGCCGCCGCCACCAGCGCGGCCAGCTCCGGCCGGTCCGGCACCCGGAACGACACGTACGCGCCGCGCCCACCCGCCGTGGGCCGGCCGTACGCCTTCGCGGCGAGCCGGCCGTCCGGCAGCAGCCGGATGTTGAGCGTGGTCAGCGTGAACTCCTCGCCGCGCCGGGTGTCGGTCCAGCGCAGCGCCTCCGGAACGGCCACGTTGATGGCGAGGGCGGTGACGTCGGGCGGGGCGTCGCTGCTCATCCCGGCTCGGGCGGGGGCGTCGCTGCTCATCCGGGCATCGTCGCACGGCGGCTCAGCGTGGTCTCCCTAGTCATCCGGGACAGCTTCTCCGGGTTGCGCACCGCGTAGAGCCCGGTGATCAGGCCGTCGTCGAGGCGTACCGCCACGACCGTGTCCAGCTCGCCGTCGAGCCGCACGAGCAGCGCCGGATAGCCGTTGACCTGCGCCGGCACCATCGACGCCGCCTCGGCGACCCGACGCCAGCCGCCGGCCAGCAGGCGGGCCACCTTGTCGGCGCCCGCGACCGGGCGCGGGATCGCCTGCCTGATCCCGCCGCCGTCGCCGACCAGCACGACGTCCTCGGCGAGCACCGCGAGCAACGACCGGAGGTCGCCGGTCTCGACGGCCCGCCGGAACGCGTCGAGCGCGTCGCGGGTCTCGGCCGCGGAGACGGTACGGCGGGGCCGGCGCGCCGCCACGTGGGCACGCGCCCGGTGCGCGATCTGCCGCACGGTGGCCGGCGTCCGGTCGACCGTCTCGGCGATCTCGTCGTACCCGACGTCGAACACCTCACGCAGCACGAACACGGCCCGCTCGGTCGGCGCGAGCGTCTCCAGCACCAGCAGCATCGCCATCGAGACGCTGTCGGCCAGCGCCACGTCGTCGGCCACGTCGGGCGCGGTCAGCAGCGGCTCGGGCAGCCACGACCCGACGTACGACTCCTTGCGACGGCCGAGCGCGCGCAGCCGGGACAGCGCCTGGCGGGTGGTGATCCGGACCAGGTAGGCGCGCCGGTCCCGGATCTCGTCGAGGTCGACGCCGGCCCACCGCAGCCAGGTCTCCTGGATCACGTCCTCGGCGTCGGCGGCCGAGCCGAGCATCTCGTACGCGACCGTGAAGAGCAGGTTCCGGTGGGCGAGGAACTCCTCGGTGGCCGGGTCCGTCATGGCTGGCTCCTCCACTGCTCGGTTGCGTTCCCCACCAGACGCCGGCCGCCGGCACGATGTGACACCTCATCCCTGTGGCCGGCGTCACCCGGTCACGGTGTCACGCCGCCCCCGCCGCCGGCATCTCGTGTTCGACCGAACGCCACGCCACCGGAGAGGGCGAACCCATGGAAACCCGAATCAACCTGTTCGAGAACCCGATTTCCGCCAAGTTCTTCAAGCGGTTCGCCAACGCGGGTCTGGTGATCCAACAGTCGTCGCTGCCGCACTCCGTTCAGGAGTTGGTGTCGCTGCGGGCCAGCCAGATCAACGGCTGCGGCTGGTGCATCGACATGCACACCAAGGAGGCCACCGCCGCCGGGGAGAGCGCGGTCCGGCTGCACCTGGTTGCCGCCTGGCGCGAGTCGACCGTCTTCACCGATGCCGAACGCGCCGCCCTGGCGTTCGCCGAGGAGGGCACCCGGCTGGCCGACGCCCACCAGGGGGTCTCCGACGAGACGTGGGCGCAGGTGCGCAAGCACTTCGACGACGACCAGCTCGCGGCGCTGGTCTGCCAGGTCGGGCTGATCAACGCGGCGAACCGGGTCGCGGTGATCGCGCACCAGCCGGGCGGCTCGTACGAGGCCGGCATGTTCGCCGCCGCGCTCGGCTGAAGAACGGGGGATCGGCCCGGTCCGGGGATCGTCTCCGGGCCGGGCCGCTACCGGTCGCTGCCGGGGTGCGGCGAGCCGTCCAGGCGAGGAACCGCTCGAACAACTCGACCGGCGACGGCCCCGGGTTGTCATTGAGTTTCATCAGGTCGGCGGTGGCATCGAACAGGCAGCCGGCCATGTACATCGACAAGGCCTCGCCCAACTAGGGTACGCCCTAGTGAGGGAGTGTCTAGCGTCCCGAGCATGGGACGCCGTCTGATGGGTGCGTACGAGATCCGTACCCGGCTGGGCGTCAGCCGTGAGCGCGTGGAGCAGTTGATGAAGCGCCCGGACTGGCCGGAGCCGTACGAGACGCTCGCGACGGGGCGCGTGTGGCGCACCGAGGACATCGAAGCCTGGATCCGCGAGTACCGGCCACACCTCGACGAGCAGGAGTAAGGAGCCCCGGAACCCCAGTGAGGTCCGGGGCACTGTCGGTTTGCGGTCAGTGCGACAGCCTGGCGTGGTCCGAATCGGATTCGTACCCTGATCCGGGACGTCTCGGTCGACGGTGGGGAGGGCTGGCGCTGCTGTCCAACCGGAGCCTCGCCGACGTCCCCACCGATCGCGTCGTCGCCCTGCCCGACGCGGAGACCGACGCGCTGGCCATGCTGATCGCCCGCGACCATCCGGACCTGGCCGCCGTAGTGCACCGCCCGGCCACTCGACCCGTCATGCCGGCGGACGTCGTGCACGCCGCGCTGGACCGGCTCGAACAGGTCGCCGTCGAGTTGCTGCCGGCCTGGCTGCCCGAGATCGCCGAGGGGGTCCGCCCGGACACGGCCGGGCTGGCGGCGGTCCGGGCCGCGGCCACCGCGCGGGCCCGCCGCGAGCGGTATCCCGGCACGTTCCTGCCCGACCTGGCCCGCTACGCGGTGACCGGCCGACGGGCCACCACCAACACCACCACGCCGCTTCCGGTGCGTACCCGGGCGGCGGCGCTGGCCCGCCTCGTCGCCGGCGCGTTCGGGCGGCGGCGGGTGGTGCTGCTCGTCGAACCGGCGGCCGCCGACGGCGCGGTGGTCGCGGCCGGGGCCACCTGGCTCGGGCAGCACGGCGGTCCGGCCGTCTGGCTGGTGGGGGCCGGCGCGGCCGGGCCGGAAGGGTTGCCGGCGTTCCGGCTCGCGCCACCGCGCGCCCTGCTCCCCGGCGGCCCGGCGGTGGGGAAGCCACATCCGGGCAGCGACGTCGAGAAACGGCTGGAGGCGGCACTCGCGGCCGAGAGCTGGGCGGCCGGACGACGGTGGAACCAGAGCTTTCAGTCGCACGGCTTGGCCACGCCGGTGCGACTCGATCTACTGTGGCCGGACGAACGGTGCGTGGTGGAGATCGACGGGCCGGAGCACTGCCGTCCGGTCCACTACGAGGCGGACCGGCAGCGCGACGTCCAGCTCCAACTGGACGGCTACACGGTCCTGCGCTTCACGAACGCCCGGGTGATCCACGACGTCGGCGCCGTGGTCCAGCAGATCGGCACGTATCTGCGGGCCCGTCGCCGGGACATGGCGGAAGGACGGCAGCATGGCCGGCGATGAGCTGACCGCATCCGAGAGCGCGATCCTCGTCGTGCTCATGGCCGAGGCGCGGGAGGTGTTGAACACCGAACTCCGCGACCGTTACCAGCTTGACGTACGTAAGCCGCAGCGGGACAAGCTCACCCGTCTGCAGTACGTCGCCAGCCGCCGGAGCGGGTCGACGTACGCCCTCCAGCTCGACGACAAGGGCTGGGTACGCATGCAGACCGACCTCGACTTCACGCTGCGCGGCGCGTCCGCGCTCGGTGCCGCGTTGGCCGCCCTCCAGACCAACCTGCGTGAACGCGTCCTGGCGCGGAGCGGCTGCGCCACGCTGGCCGAGCTGTTCGCCTTGACCGACGTGCGCGCTCCGGCATCCGCTCCGGCGGCCGGGCCGACCAGGTCGATGGAGGCGCGCGTGGTCAGCGCCTACCGGGCGCTCGCCGACGAGCCGGGGGCCTGGGTGAGCCTGCGCCGGCTGCGCCCGTTCTTCGCCGACGTGTCGCGGGAGCACCTGGACGAGGCGCTGCGCGGGCTCAGCCGGAGCGACGGCGTGAGCATCGCACCGGAGTCGAACCAGAAGACGCTCACCGAGGCGGACCACGCGGCGGCGCTGCGACTCGGCGGGCAGGAGAACCACCTGTTGGCGATCGGCGTGTGATGGACGAGGCGGAACGGGCCGCGCTGGCAGCGCTGCGGTTCGACTGGGCGCCGGTGCCCGACGACGTGTGGCGACCGCTGCCCTTCCACGTCGACGGCCTGCACCTCCCGGTCGTCCGGGACGTCCTCGCCGGCGTGGACGAGGCCGCGTCGAACCCACACGGCAGCCCGCTCGGCCTGGTCGTCCAGGGTCAGCGGGGGTCCGGCAAGACCCACCTGCTGGGCGTGATCCGTGAACGGGTGCAGCAGCGGGGCGGCTACTTCTTCCTGGTCGGTCTGCTCGACGCCGAAAGCTTCTGGGACGGGGTGCTCGCCGCGATGCTGGACGGCCTGGCCCGGCCGGTGCCCGGCAGCCCGGAGACGCAGCTCAAGCTGCTGCTGCGGCGGCTGTCGGCGCTGGTGGGCGCGCCCCGGACGGCCCGCCGGGCGGTGATGGGCGACACCGAGCTCACCCGCGCCGCACTCGACGCGTTCCTGGAAGGGCTGGGCGACTTCGACCGGCACGCGGCCCGTACCTGCCAGGAGACGGCGCGGGCGCTCGCGCTGAGCGCCTCCGAGAACATCTCCCACCGGGACGTCGCGGAGAACTACTTCCTCTCCGGCGAGGAGATGACGCCCGGCGAACGCGCGGCCTGGGGGATGCGTCGGGTGCCGCGCCCGGCCCAGCAGATCGTGCAGGACCTGTCCTGGCTGCTGGCGCTCACCGGCCCGTCCGTGGTGGCGATCGACCAGATCGACACGCTGATCGCCCAGTTGGCGATCCAGAGCGACCCGGCCGTGGTGGGCGCCGCGATGAGCCCGGAGCAGGCGCTGACGCTGGCCCGGATGGCGGACGGCCTGATGTCGCTGCGCCAGACGACGCGGCGCACGCTGACCGTGCTCGCCTGCATCCCGAACTCGTGGACCATCATCCGGTCCACCGCCGCCGACACGGTGGCCGACCGGTTCCGGGAGACGCCGATGCTGCGCCGCATCGACGACGCCGACCTGGGCCGGGCGATCGTCGAGAAGCGGTTCGCGCTGCGCTACCAGGGGGTCGGGTTCTCCCCGCCGTACCCCTCGTGGCCGGTGTCCCCGGGCGCCTTCGCCGGGGCCGGATCGTTCACCCCGCGCCAGTTGCTGATCGAGATCGACGGGCACATCCGGGCCTGCCTCGCCGACGACGAGGTCCGGGAGATGACCGGCCTGGGCGAGCCCTCCGCCGCGCCGTCCCGGATGCCCCGGCCCACGCCGGCGACGGCCACCGCCGAGGAGACGGACCGCTACGACGCCCGCTTCGCGGAGCTGCGAGCGGCCGCCGATCTCGTCGCGCCGCGCGATCGTGCGTCGGAGGACGTGACGATGCCTGCACTGCTGACCGCCGGGCTCACCGCCTGGATCCTGGAACGCGGTGACGCCGGGGCGGCCTTCAGCGTCGATCCGCCGCCGAGCACGGACCCGCCGCTGCACGCCCGGCTGCGCCTGACGCTGAACGAGCACACCGAGGACCAGGTGCACTGGTGTTTCCGGGCGGTCAGCGACAACCACCACGGCAACGCGGCGCTGGCCCGGCTCCGCAAGGCGTGCGTGGCGTCGGCCCTCGACACCGGGCTGACGAAACGCAAACTGTTCCTGCTGCGCAACCGCGACTGGTCGACCAGCGCGGCCACCCGGAGGACGCTCGACGCGTTCCACGCGGCGGGCGGCCGGACGATCGGCCTGGACGACGAGGACCTGCGGACCCTTTCGGCGCTACGGGCGATGCTCACCGAGACCACCATGGACCTGCGAGGCTGGCTGGCCGATCGGCGTCCGACCCGGAGCCTGACGTTCCTGCGGCACGCGCTGGCGGACGTCGACGGGTGGACGGCGGCCGACGGGCCGCCACCGGCGCCCGCATCGACCCGGCCCGCGACCCGGCCCACGCCGCCCTCGGCCGCGAGCGGTCCCACGGCGGCGACCGGGTCGGCGTTCGTGGTGGGACACGGGTACGACGACGACGCGCCGGTCCCGCTGGCCCTGGAAGCGCTCCGGAAACACGCCACGATCTTCGCCGGCTCCGGGTCGGGCAAGACCGTGCTCATCCGCCGCATCGTCGAGGAGTGTGCCCTCGCGGGTGTCTCCGCCATCGTGCTCGACCCCAACAACGACCTCGCCCGGCTCGGGGAGGCGTGGCCCGACCCGCCGCCGCAGTGGCGGTCGGGCGACGCGGACCGGGCGGCGGACTACCTGGCCCACACCGACGTGGTGGTCTGGACACCGCGCCGCAGCGCGGGCCGACCGTTGAGCTTCCAGCCGCTGCCCGACTTCACCAGCGTGCGCGACGACCCGGACGAGTTCGGCGAAGCCGTCGAGGCGGCCGTCGCGGCGCTCGCGCCACGGGCCATGGTCACCGGACGGGCCACCCGGGCGCACCTGGGGCTGGCGGTGCTGCGCAAGGCCGTCGAGCACTACGGCCGGCGCGGCGGTTCCCGGTTGAAGGGCCTCGTCGACACGCTCGCCGACCTGCCGGACGGGATCATCGACCTGGAGGACGCCGACAAGATCGGTCTCGGCCTCGCCCAGACGCTCACCGCCGCCATGGTGAACGACCCGCTCTTCGGTGGCGAGGGCACGCCGATGGACCCCGGCGTGCTGCTCACCCCCGCCGCCGGCAAGCGTTCCCGGGTCTCGGTCGTCAGCCTGGTGGGGCTGCCGTCCGACGACGTCCGCCAGAGTTTCGTCAACCAGCTCCAGATGGCGTTGTTCGCCTGGATCAAGAAGCACCCGGCCGGTGACCGGCCGCTGCTGGGACTGCTCGTGATGGACGAGGCGCAGACGTTCGCCCCGTCCGGGGCGATGACCGCCTGCACCCAGAGCACGTTGGCGCTGGCCGCCCAGGCCCGCAAGTACGGGCTCGGGTTGATCTTCGCCACGCAGGCGCCGAAAGGGCTGCACAACCGCATCCCCGGCAACGCGGCGACCCAGGTGTACGGCCTGATGAACAGCCCCATCCAGATCGAGGCGGCTCGCGAGATGGCCCGGGCCAAGGGCGGGGACGTGCCGGACATCTCCCGGCTGACGGTGGGCGAGTTCTATCTCGCCGCCGAGGGCGCCGCGCCGCGGAAGATCCGGACGCCGCTGTCGTTGAGCCACCACCCGCGCAGCCCGCTCACTGTCGAAGAGGTGCTGGACCGGGCGCGCGGGACCGGCCGTGGTGGTTGACCGGTAGCCGAGAGTGACGGAGAGCTACGCGCAAATTGCCCCCATGGGATTGTCATGACCACTTCGCGCAGCGTTCCGATGAGATGACTTTGTGCTTTATGTACTGCCAGAAGCCTTGATCATCGATCTTCGAGAACATTGTGGACGCGGAGGCGTCTACATCCGCTGCCCGCCACGGATAGTAATTGGCGACCGAAGGGGGCAGGGGAACGATGAACGAAGCGCTGGCGGAACCGCTCACCGGCTATCAGGTGATGGCCGTGGCTGTGGCCGTCGCGGGGGCGGTGGCCGGACTGGTGCGCGCGTGGGTCGCGTACCGGGCACGCATACAGGAGGAACGCGAGGCGACGACACGTACCACAGCCCGGGTCACCTGGTTGATCAGGCTCGCGGAGACCGACCACGACATGGTGCGGATCGTGGAGCGCGACCGCGACGGGCACCGCGAGGTGGAGTTGGGTGGCCGCGGCGTGGCGAAGGCCGAGGCCGTCGAGGAGGCGGCGTGATGGAGTTCGAGGGCACCGCCGCCCTGACGACGGACCAGGCCGACCGTGAGACGGCGCGGAAGGCTGAGGCCGCTCGCGTGAAGGCCGCGCACGACCAGGAGTTCGCCGTGTTCGCCGAGGCCTCCTACCACCAGGTGGAGCGGATCCTCAGGTCGGCGTGCCGGGACCGCGAGGTGGTCGAGGACGCGCTCAACGAGGCGTACCTGCACGGGCGGGTCAAGTGGTCCGAGCTGCGGGCCCACGACCGGCCGATCGGCTGGATCGTGGTCACCGCGCGGTTCAAGATCATGAAGGACCGTCAGCGGTGTCAGCGGGAGGCCGCGATGGCCCCGGAGGACCTGCCGCCGATGCCGCGCTCGAACATCGCCGACGTGTGGGAGGCGCAGGAGACGCTGCGGGGCTGGTTGCACCAGCTCCCGACGCGGCACGCCGAGGTGTTCCAGATGGCGCAGGAGGGATTCTCCAACCAGGAGATCGCCCGCATCCTCGGGCTGACCGAGAACAGCGTCCGCTCCTACAAGGTGGCCGCCCGGCGAGGGCTGCGCGAGTTGGCCGAGGAGGCCGGCTACACCGGCCCGGACGGCCACCGGCGGCAGGGGGAGAGCCGTGGATCTCGATGACATCCTGGCCCTGGCCGAGACCACGCCCAGTCCGCTGGAACTCGCCCGGGCGCGGCGGGTCGCGCGCGCCGCGCAGAGCCAGTACGAACTCTCACTCGCCGAGGGCTACAAGATCCTGGTCGACGCCGACCTCGTCGACCCGTTGACCTGCGACGCAGACGAGGCGGCCCGGGTCGCGCGCGTCGCCCAACTGTCGAAGTTGGGCACCGTCACCTGGACGGCCGGTGGGACCGAGGGCGTCGGGCGGATCTTCTGGTCGGACGAGATGGCGCGGATCTTCGGGCACGCGCCAGGAACGTTCCGGCTCACCCCCGACACGCTTCTCGGCCTCGTGCATCCCGGGGACGCGGGGCGGGTCCGTGCGGCGGTCCGGGCCGTATGGGAGCGGAAGCGTCCCGGCGAGGTCGGCTTCCGGGTGATCCGCCCCGGCGGCAGCATCCGCCACGTGCACTGCCACCTGGAGATCACGACCGACCAGGGCGAGCCGTCCGGAATCGTCGCCACCGGTGAGGACGTCACCACGCTCGAACTCGCCCGGCGCGAACGTCGCCGGCTCGCCGTCCGCAGCCGCATGCTCTGCGCCGACCCGGCCGCGCGGGACGCCCTCACCGGGCTGGCGACCCGCGGCTACGTCATCGACAAGGTCGATCGGGCCCGCCGCACCACCGGTGGCGCCGTCGTCGTCGTGGCGACCGAACCCGCCACCCGGCTGCCGGAGGCGCTCACCGACGAGGACCGCGACCAGCTGACCGCGGCGGTCGCCCGTCTCCTGCGTACGGTCGTCGGGAGCGAGCTGACGGGGGGACTTGTCGGCTCCGGCCTGTGGGGAGTGCTCCTCACGCCGGCCGGGGACGACGCCGAGCGCCTGGCGGCTCGGATCGTCGAGCGGTTCCGGAACCACCTGTTCAGCGTCCGGCAGAAGACGGTGCGACTCAACACCTCGGCGGGCGTGGTGCATTTCGGCGGTGGGATCAGTGCGAGCGGATTCGACCTGCTCGTCGACGGCGAGCACGCGGCCCGCGACGCCCGCCGCAACGCGGCCTCCATCACCGTGCTCGACCAGCCGGTCGCCGACGGCGAGCGGGCGGACCGGTGCCGTTCCCGGGTGCGGCACGCGGTCTCGGCGAACAGATTCGCCCTGTACGCGCAGCCCATCGTCGATCTCCAGCTCAACCAGGTCACCCGCCACGAGATCCTGCTGCGGGTGCGGAGTGACACCGGTGAGCCGGTCGCACCCTGGGCCTTCCTCGACATGGCCGAGCGGGTCGGGGAGATCCTCACGGTGGACAAGTGGGTCGTCGACCACGCCCTGGAGTTGATCGGCCGGGGTGCCCAGACCTCCCACTACCAGGTCAACCTCTCCGGCAGGTCGCTCGCCGACCCGGGGCTGCTCGCCTTCGTGACCGAGGCGATCGACCGGCACGGCGTCAAGCCGGAGTGTCTGACGTTCGAGATCACCGAGACCGCCCTCATCGAGAACCGGAACGAGGCGCTGGCCTTCGCGACGGGGATCAGAGAGGTCGGCTGCCACCTGGCACTTGACGACTTCGGCACCGGCTACAGCACGCTCACCCATCTGAAGCAACTCCCGGTGGACCTCGTCAAGATCGACGGGACGTTCATCGTCGACCTCTGCCAGTCGCCGGCAAGTCAGGCCCTGGTGTCCATGCTGGTCAAGCTCTGTGAGGCGCTCGGCATCCGGGTCGCCGCCGAGTACGTCCAGGACGAGCAGACCATCGAGCTGCTGCGGAACCTCGGGGTCGACTTCGCCCAGGGTTACCGGACCGGACGACCCGAGCCGATAACCGTCAGCCGGACGGAGGCGCAGACGGTGGAGCTGGAACTGCGGTTCCCGCCGCAGTACACCGCGCTCGGCTGATCGTCGTCGGGCGCGGTGCGAGCCGCGGTCCGGACGAGTTGACGGATCTCGGTCGGTCCCCGCGTCGCCTGACGCGTGGCACCCGGGGACTGGAAGTTTCGGCGACTGTGCCGAGCCAGCTTCTGGGCTCATTGACGTTGACCGATCAACTTGTCGCGAGTATGTTGCGGTGAAGTTACCGGTAGTCTTCCGGAAGTTTCGGGGCCGGTGACCCGGACCGCGCACCACCGTCCCGGTGGTGTCCCCGCCAGGTGCGCGGTCCGTGCACACAGCCTTGCGCATCCTCATCCGATATGTAGAGGAGTGTCATGAAACGTCTACTAAGGCGTGGCCCCTACCGCCTGCTGCTGGCCGCCACCGCCGGCTCGCTGGCCCTGGCCGGGGCCGCACTTGTGGTGCCCGGCCCGGCCCAGGCCGCCAGCACGCTGGGCGCCGCCGCCGCGCAGTCGGGCCGCTACTTCGGCACCGCCATCGCGGCGAGCCGGTTGAACGACTCGACGTACAGCACCATCGCGGCGCGTGAGTTCAACATGATCACGGCCGAGAACGAGATGAAGCCGGACGCGACGGAGCCGAACCAGAACCAGTTCAACTTCAACTCCGGTGACCAGATCTACAACTGGGCCACCCAGCGTGGCCTGAAGGTGCGCGGTCACACGCTGGCCTGGCACGCCCAGCAGCCCGGCTGGATGCAGAACATGCAGGGCAGCACGCTGCGCAACGCGATGATCAACCACATCAACGGCGTGATGGCCCACTACAAGGGCAAGCTCGCCGCGTGGGACGTGGTGAACGAGGCGTTCAACGAGGACGGCAGCCGCCGTAACTCCAACCTCCAGGGCACCGGCAACGACTGGATCGAGGTGGCGTTCCGCACCGCGCGGGCGGCCGACCCGTCGGTGAAGCTCTGCTACAACGACTACAACATCGAGAACTGGTCGTACGGCAAGACGCAGGGTGTCTACCGGATGATCCAGGACTTCAAGTCCCGGGGCGTGCCGATCGACTGCGTCGGTCTCCAGACCCACTTCACCGGCGGCAGCTCGCTGCCGAGCAACTTCCAGACCACGCTGTCCAGCTTCGCCGCGCTCGGCGTGGACGTGGCGCTCACCGAGGTCGACGTCACCAACTCGTCGACCTCGCAGTACCAGGGTCTGACCCAGGCGTGCCTGAACGTGCCGCGTTGCATCGGCATCACCGTGTGGGGCGTGCGCGACAGTGACTCGTGGCGCTCCAACGAGAACCCGCTGCTGTTCGACGGCGGCGGCAACAAGAAGGCCGCGTACACCTCGGTCCTGAACGCGCTCAACGCGGCCGGCCCCGGGCCGACCACCTCGCCGACCGCGACGCCGACCTCCGGGCCGACCACGCCGCCGCCGTCCGGCGGCGGCAGCCGGATCGTCGGCAGCCAGTCCGGCCGGTGCGTCGACGTGCCCAACTCGTCGCAGACCAACGGCACCCGGGTGCAGCTCTACGACTGCCACGGCCAGACCAACCAGCAGTGGACGTACACCAGCAGCAAGCAACTGACCATCTACGGTGGCAGCCGCTGCCTGGACGCGGCCGGCTCCGGCAACGGCGCGGCGGTCCAGATCTACGCCTGCAACGGGCAGGCCAACCAGCAGTGGAACGTCAACTCCAACGGCACCATCAGCGGCGTGCAGTCCGGCCGCTGCCTCGACGTCTGGGGCACCGCCAACGGCCAGCAGGTCCAGCTCTACGACTGCAACGGCCAGGCCAACCAGCAGTTCCGGCTCGTCGCCAACTGACCGACAGGCGGTGGCTCACCGTGGTGACGGTGGGCCACCGCAGTCGTCGGGCAGGTCGTCGTCCTCGCAGGTGCGGCCGTGCGCCATCAGGTCGCGGAAATCCGCCATCTTGTGCCGCATCACCCGCAGGTCCTCGTCCAGCTCGGCGCGGCGGCGGTGCAGCCGTTCCTCCTGCTCCTGAAGGATCCGCAGCCGCTGCGCGGAGTGCTCCGGGGTGCCGGGGCCGAGCGCCACGAAATGGCCCGGCGGGGCGTCCGCGGTCAGCGCCTCGGCCGCGTGCAGGTCGGTGTGGCAGACCCCGCACCAGGTGACGCGGACCGCGAGGTCGTCCGGGCGCAGAGCCCGGCGTTCGAACGTGTACGGCGTCCAGCTTCCGCCGGGCGACGTCAGTGCCATGCCTGTCGTCTGTGCCATGGCGGCGACGCCAGGCGCTGGAGTTCGCTCCAGCGCAAGCCTCCGCTCAGCCGGCGGTCTCCAGCGTCGACCCGATCGTGGCGAAGCCGCCGCCGGTGCGGGCGGTGTCGGCGATGGCGGTGAGCACCTCCAGCACGTGCAGCCCGCGGTTGCCCGTCGCCTGCGCCGGTCTTCCGGTCCGGATGGCCTCGGCCATGTCCACCAGCCCCATCCCCATGAACCCGTCGGACCCCCGCGGGCCGGGGAGCACCTCGACGAAGTCGGTGCCCGGCCCCTTCAGCAGCACCGGGCCACCCCACGAGTTGGCCTGCGCGGCGACGATGGTGCCCTCGGTGCCGTGGATCTCCAGGTGCGGCGTACGCGTCGCCGCGACGTCGAAGCTGGTCACCAGCGTGCCCAGCGCCCCGCCGGCGAACTCCAGCACGGTGTTGATGTGGGTGAGGGTCTCCACCCGGAAGGTCGACCCGGCGCGGGGCCCGGTCAGCACCTCCCGCTGCGCCCGCGCCGTGCCGCCCAGCGCCCCCACCCGGACGACGGGACCCATCAGCGCGGTCAGCACCGTGAGGTAGTACGGCCCGATGTCGAACAGCGGGCCGGCGCCCTCCTGGTAGAGGAACTCGGGCTCCGGGTGGAACCGCTCCGGCCCGGGATTCATCATCGCGGCGGCCACCGAGGTCGGCGTGCCGATCGCGCCCCGGGCGACGAGCGCCGCACAGGTCCGCGCCCCGACGCCCAGGAACGTGTCCGGCGCGGTGCCGACCCGTAACGACCGGGCCCGCGCGGCGTCGAGGACGCGGCGACCGTCGGTCATGGTGGTGGCCAGCGGCTTCTCCGTGTAGACGTGCTTGCCGTGCGCCAGCGCGCGCAGGCTCACCTCGGCGTGCGCCCGGGGCGGGGTGAGGTTGAGCACCAGGTCGAGACCCGGATCCGCCAGCAGGTCGTCGACCGGGAGCACCGCCGGCACCCGGTGGGCGGCGGCGAGCGCCCGGGCCCGCGCCGGGTCGGCGTCGGCGCAGGCGGCGACCGTGACGGCCGGCTGGCCGGCCAGGTTGGCGAGGTACCGGGAACTGACGTTGCCGCATCCCACCACGCCGACCCGGACCGGTCCCCGTGCGTCGGCCATGTCAGGAGAGCCTGATCTCTCGACCGGTCCGCGCTGACTCGTAGATCCCGTCGAGCATGCGCATCACCTCCGCGCCGTGCGAGACGGGCGCGACCTCCTCGGCCTCGCCGAGGCAGAGCGCGACGAAGTGCGCGATCTCGTTGGCGAACCCCTCGGCGAAGTCGAACGACAGATGGTCGATCTGGGGTGCCACGTTCAGCACAGTGTCCTGCATCTCGGTGGCGATGCGCAGCGCCGGTTCGAGTTCCGCGCCGCCGCGCTCGCCGAAGACCGCCACTTCGAGGCGGTCCTCCAGCGCGTGCAGCGAGTAGCTGGTCTCCAGCATCAACGACGCGCCGTTGTCGAACCGGATCAGCGCGGCGGCGAAGTCCTCCACGTCGCTGCGCGTCGGGTCGTAGTCGGCGACCTTGTAGCGCGACAGCGAGGTGACGTTCGCCCGGTTGCCGAGCGGCGAGTGGGTGACCGCGCTGACGGTGACCGCCCGCGGCGTGCCCATGAAGTACCAGCAGAGGTCCAGGACGTGCACGCCGATGTCGATGAGCGGCCCGCCGCCGGACCGCGCCCGGTCGGCGAACCAGCCACCCGGGTTGCCGAGCCGTCGGATGTTCGTCGCCCGCGCGTGGTAGACGTCGCCCAGCATCCCGGCGTCGACGAACGACCTGAGCACCAGCGCGTTCGCGCCGAACCGCCGGACGAAACCGACCTGGAGATGGCGGTCGTTGCGCGCGACCGCGTCGACGAGCGCCTGCGCCTCCCCGGCGGTACGACTCAACGGCTTCTCCACCAGGACGTGCTTGCCGGCGTCCAGCGCCGCGGTGGCGATCTCCGCGTGGGTGTCGTTCCAGGTGCAGATGCTCACCGCGTCGATCTCCGGATCGGCGAGCAGGCCGTCGAGCGTGGGATGGACGCGGGTCACGCCGAACGTCTCCGCCTTCTGCGCGCTCCGCTCCTGGTTGACGTCGAACACGCCGGCGAGATGGACGTCCGGGTTGGCGGCGTACGCGCCCAGGTGCATGTCCGCGATGCTGCCGACGCCGATCACGCCCACGCCGAGCCGGCTCATGAGGGGGCCCCCGCCTCGGCGAAGAGCCGCTTCGCGTTGGCCAGGCCGATCGGGTTCGCCATCAGGCACTCCTCGATGCCCTCGAACTCGATGGAGACGAAACCGTCATAGCCGGCGTCGAGGATCCCCCGCACGATCCGGCGCATGTCCAGGTCGCCGTAGCCGACGATGGAGCCGAGCAGGTACGTGCCGCCGGGGGTGTGGTGCCAGCCGTCGCCGGGGAACTGCGAGCGGACGTAGAAGTCCTTCAGGTGCACGATGCTGGCGTACGGCGCGTTGCCGGCGACCGCCACCACCGGGTTGTCGTCCACCGACATGAAGTTGCCGACGTCGAGCGTGGTCTTGAAGTTCGGCTCGTCGACCAGGTGGATGAGCCGTCGGACCCGCTCGCCGCCGTTCATCAGCAGCCCGTGGTTCTCCACGCTGGTGGTGATGCCGTACTGCGCGGCGTAGCGGGCGATCTCCTGGCACGCCTCGACCATGCGGGGCAGCAGCGCCTCGAACTCGGCGACGTCCCTGGCCCGGTGCGCCCACTTGGCGACGTCGTGGCGGAAGAGCGTGATGCCCAGCTCGGCGGCCACGTCGAGGTGCCGCTTGACCCGCTGCATGTGCCGGTCGGCGTCGGCGCCGAGCAGGTCGGCCGGGACGACCAGGTTGGACAGCGTGACGCCCTGGTCGGCGGCGCGGGTCTTGATCTCGCGTACGAGATCGGGGTCCTGGTCGAGGGTGGAGGTGTCGTTGGAGATCTCCGGGGAGAGCGACACGGTCGCGATCTCCATGTGGGTGGCGTCGCTGGCCGCGATCCAGTCGATGACCTCGAAGAGGCTCATCCGGCCGGTACGCAGGTGCTGGTAGAAGGAGTAGGAGCTGAAGCCGAATTGCACGATGTTTCCTTTTCCTAGAGGGCGGCGTACCGGCGGCGTCGTTCGGCCTGGCGGACCGGGTCGGGAATGGGGGACGCCATGAGGAGCCGGTTGGTGTAGGGATGCTCCGGCCGGGACGTGACCACGTCGCCGTCGCCGGTCTCGACGATCCGGCCCTTGAGCATCACCGCGACCCGGTGGCAGACGTAGCGGACCACCGACAGGTCGTGGGAGATGAAGAGATACGCGACGCCGGTCTTCTCCTGCACGTCGATGAGCAGGTCGAGGATGCGGGCCTGGGTGGACAGGTCGAGCGCGCTCACCGGCTCGTCGCAGACGATGAGCCGGGGTTTCAGCGCCAGGGCGCGCGCGATGGCGATGCGTTGCCGCTGCCCGCCGGAGAACTCGCGCGGATACCGGCGGCCGGCGTCCGCCTCCAGGCCGATCTGGCGCAGCAGCTCACCGATCCGCGCGGTGGCCTCGGCCCGGGCCACGCCCTGGGCCCGCAACGGCTCGGCGAGGATGGTCTCCACGGTCATGGCCGGGTTGAGCGACGAGTACGGATCCTGGAAGACGACCTGGATGTCGCGGCTCAACGCGCGGCGGGCGCGCCGGTTCGCGCGGGTGATGTCGACGCCGTCGAACGTGACCGTGCCGCCGGTGATCGGGGCGAGGCCCAGCACGGCACGGCCCAGCGTGGTCTTCCCGGAGCCGGACTCGCCGACCAGACCGACCGTCTCGCCCGCGCCGACCCGCATCGAGACGGCGTGCAGCGCGTGGAACGACGGGCGACGCCAGCCGGCGCCGCGGTAGACGACGTCGACGTCGCGGATGTCGAGCAGGGGCGTGCCGGTGTCGTCGGGGGCGCTCACGACCCCACCTCCTGGAGGTCGCCGCGCTCCCGCCGGGGCGGCGCGTCTTCGAGGGTCGCGTTCAGGAGCATGCGGGTGTACTCGTGTCGCGGGTTCGCGAAGAGGCCGGCGACCGGCTGCTGCTCGACGATGAGGCCGTCGCGCATGACCGCCACCCGGTCGCAGATGTCGGCGACCACACCCAGGTTGTGGGTGACCAGGACGAGCCCCATGTCGCGCTCGCGTTGCAGGCCGCGGAGGAGTTCGAGGACCTCGGCCTGGACCGTGACGTCGAGCGCGGTGGTCGGTTCGTCGGCGATGAGCAGCTCCGGGTCGCAGGAGACGGCACCGGCGATGAGCACACGCTGGGCCATGCCGCCGCTGAGCTGATGGGGATGGGCGGCGAGGGTACGCGGGGGGTCGGGGATGCCGACGCGGTCCAGCAGGTCGAGCGCCCGCGCGGTCGCGGCCTTCCGGGACAGGCCGAGCCGGTGCCGCATCGGTTTCGTGAGCTGGGCGCCGATCGTGAAGGACGGGTCGAGGTTCGACATCGGCTCCTGCGGCACGTACGCCATCCGGGTGCCGCGCAGCTTGCGCAGCTCGCTCTCGCGCAATCCCACGAGCGACTGCCCGTCCAGCGCGAGTTGCCGGGCGGAGACGGTGGCGTCGGGTGGCAGGAGCCCGAGGATCGCGAACGACGTCTGGGACTTCCCGGAGCCGGACTCCCCGACCAGGCCGAGGACCTCGCCGCGCGCGACGTGCAGCGACACGCCGCGTACCACCTCCTTGGTGGTGCCGTCCTCCGCCACGTACCGGACCGCCAGGTCCTCGACGCGCAGGAGGGTGTCGGCGGGCGGCGCGTCGCCGAACGCGGCCCGGTCGACCGGCGTCTCGCCGGTCTCGGCCCGGTCGACCGGGGTGTCGCCGGTGCGGGCGGGGCGGGCCGCGCGCTTGGCCTTGCGCCGCAGGCTGATCCCGAGCGAGTCGGCGAGCGCGGTGCCGAAGAGCACCAGCGCCATGACCGTGAGGCCGATCGCCACGCCGGGCGCGATCACCAGCTCGGGGGCGCGGTGGAAGTTCTGGAACGCGTTGCTCAGCTCGCCGCCCCAGCTCGGGCGCTGCGGGTCACCGAAGCCGAGGAACTCCAGCCCGGACTGCACGATGATCGCCATGCCGAAGATGAACGAGGACCGCACGAGCACCGGCCCCAGCACGACGGAGAGCACGTGCCGGAAGATGATCCGGACGTCGGACAGCCCGGCGACGCGGGCGGCGTCGAAGTACAGCTCCTCGCGTACGCCGATCACGGCGCTCCGGGTCAGCCGGAAGATGTCCGGCGAGGCGAGCACCCCGAGCGTGATCATCGTGGGGGCGAGGCCGCTGCCGAGCGAGGCGATCACCACGATGATGATCAGGATCTCGGGCAGGGACATCAGCATGTTGAAGAGCCAGCTCGACACCCCGTCGAACCACTTCGCGCGGTAGCCGGCGAGCAGGCCGGCGGGAATCCCGCACAGCAGCGCGACGGTCACCATGATCGCGCCGGCCTGGAGGCTCACCCGGCCGCCCCACAGCAGCCGACTGAGGATGTCCCGGCCGTTCCCGTCGGTGCCCAGCGGGTGGTCGCCGCTCGGCGGCCGGAGTGCCTCGGAGAGCACCACCAGGTTGGGGTCCTGCGGGGCGAGGAGCGGGGCGAGGACGCTCGCGGCGACGATGGCGAGCAGCACGGCGCCGGCCACCACGCCCATCGGGTTGCCGAGGAAGGCGCGGAGTCTTCTGGAGGTGCGGCCCGCACGGACCGTCGTGTCGGCGCTCATGCGTTGCGTACCTTCGGATTCAAAGCGGCGTAGAGGATGTCGACCGTCAGGTTGACGAGCACGACGACGAGCACGGTGAAGAGCAGGACGCCCATGATGACGGGGATGTCGCTGTTGCCCGAGGTGTTGATGGCGACCGCGCCGATGCCCTGGAGGCCGAACACCCGCTCGATGATGGCGGCGCCGCTCATCGCGGCGATGAACTGCAACGAGAGCATGGTCAACGCCGGCGGCGACGCGTTGCGCAGCACGTGCACCAGCAGGATGTGGCGTTGCGACAGGCCCCGGCTGCGGAGCGTCCGGACGTACGCCTGGCCGTTGACGGTGATCACGGAGTTGCGCAGTTGCTGGGCGATGGCGGCGATCGACCCGATCGACAGCGCGATGATCGGCAGGGTGATGGACCAGAGCCAGCCGCTGGGTGAGTCGCCCAGGTGGACGTAGCCGGTGGCGGGGAACCAGCCCAGCCGTACGGCGAAGACCAGCGCCAGGATGATCGCCACCCAGAAGTTCGGCAGGCTGAAGCCGAGCACCATGACCACCTGGAGCGCGCGGTCGAACGTCCCGGGCCGGGTCGCCGCGAGCAGCCCGAGGACGACGCCCAGGACGGCGGCCACCAGGACGGCGCCGAGCGCGAGGGACACGGTGACCGGCAGGCGCGAGACGATGAGGTCCATGACGTCGGCGTTCTGCGCGGACGAGACACCCAGATCGCCCCGCGCGACGTGTCCCAGCCAGTCCAGGTACTGCTGGACGACCGGCCGGTCGAGGCCGAGCTGCGCGCGCTTGACCGCGACCTGTTCCTCCGTGGCGTAGAGGCCGAGCGCGCCCCGGGCGGGGTCGGAGCCGGTGAGCATGAGGAAGAAGAACATCCCCGTCACCACCGTGAACGCCAACAGCAGGCCCGTGGCCAGTCGCCGGCCGATGAAGCCCAACATGCCTGCTACCTCCTAGCTGACCTGGGGTGGTCCGCCGGGTGGGCCGGTGGTGACCGGCCCACCCGGGGATCGACGGGCGGGTTACTTGGCCGGGGCGAAGAAGCGCAGGCTCGGCATGAGCTGTGCCTGCTGCATGGTCACGTCGATGTCCGGCTTGAACAGGTAGACGTTCTCCTGCGTGACGATCGGGGCGAACCAGGCCTGCTCCACCAGGTGGGTGTTCAGCTCCTTGTAGAGCGCCGCCTGCTTGTCGCCCTGCGCCGCGGGGATCTCCTTGAGCAGCCGGGTGACGGTGTCGTCGGTGTACTTGAAGTTGTTCCACAGCGACGTCGGGGTGAGCTTGTTCAGCACGTCCGTCCAGGCCGGGATGTTGGTGGAGAAGGAGAGCATGAACGCCGGCTGGCCCTTCAGGGTCTCCAGGCCGCCGTTGGCGAAGCCGTTGACCGGCACCTGCTCCACCGTGATGCCCACGTCGGACAGGTACTGCGCGACGATCGGCACCAGCGGGGACATGAAGCCCTCACTGAACGAGATCTTGATTTTGAAGCCGTTGCCGTAGCCCGCCGCCGCCAGCAGTTCCTTCGCCTTCGCCGGGTCGTACGGGTAGCGCTCGTTCAGCTCCGGCACCCACGCCTCGCTGGCCGGGTTGAACGTCTGCGTGGAGACCTGGCCGAACCCGCCGTAGTGGGTCTCCAGGATGGCCTTGCGGTCGAGCGCGTGGTTGATCGCCTGCCGCACCCGCACGTCGCCGAGCGCCGCCGACGCCTTGCCGGCCCGGTCCTGGAGGATGATGCCCTGCCACTCGCCGGGCACCGTCTTGACGGTGAGCCCGTCGGTCTTCGCCTTCGGCACCATGTCGGAGGTCCCGTACATGAACTGGATCTGACCGGTCGCGAGCGCGTTGTAGCGGGCGGTGAACTCCTCGTACGGACGGATCACCACGGTCTCGAACGGGAACGCCTCGCGGTTCCAGTAGCCCTCACGCGCGGTGAACTTGTAGCTGACGCCCTTCTCGGACGCGCCGGCGTCGAGCAGGTAGGGCCCGGAGCCGACCGGGGTGGTGGCGATGCCGCCCGCAGCGAGCGCCTTGGGGCTCACCATGTATCCCAGGTACGTCGCCAGGCCGGCGAGCAGGCCGGGGCTGGGCTCGCTGAGGTGCAGACGGACCGTCTTCGGGTCCACGACCTCGACCCGTTCGATCGCCCGGGCCGCCTCGGACGCGCTGCCGGCGCCCTTCTTCCGCGCCTCGATGTTGACCTTCACCGCCTCGCCGTCGAGTGCGGTGTCGTCGCTGAACGTGACGCCGTCGCGCAGCTTCAGCGTGAGTTCGGTGAGGTCGTCGTTGTACGCGTACTCGGAGGCGAGGTTGCCTTCGATCTTCGAGTCGGCGGTCTTGCGGAGCAGCGGGTCGTAGACGGCCTCCGCGTAGTGGATGACCGCGCCCTCCTTCATCTCCGCCGGGTCCCAGGTCAGGACGTCGCCGTTGTTGCCGAGGACGAGTTGGGCGGAGCCGGCCTCACTGGCCTGCCCGCCACCGCTACAACCGGCGAGGGCGAGAGCGACTGCGGCAAGCGCTGCCGTCAGCGTGCGGGGTAGTTGCACCATGTTCCCTTCTGTTGCTGCAAAGCCAGCGCCGGTCGGCGTCGGGTCAAGCGATTCCGAGCTGTTGGCTCATGACCATGGCGGTCGCGCCGCGCAGGACGATGTCGTCGCCCAGCTCGGAGAGCCGGAGGACGATGTCGCCGTGGACCTCGGTCAGGGCGCGCCGGCGGATGGTCTCCATCGCGGCCGTGGCCAGCGGCCCCTCCAGCACCCGGTGCGGTCCGCTGAGGACGATCTCGGAGATGTTGAGCGCGGCCACGATCGGTGCCAGCACGGAGCCGAGCGCCTCGCCCGCGACGGTCAGCACCCGGGCGCGCTCCGCGTCGGTGCGGGCCCCGGACAGGTCCTCCTGGATGCGCCGGGTCGACAGCCAGGTCTCCAGGCAGCCGGTCTTGCCGCACACGCAGGGTCGCTCGCTGCCGGCGTCCACGACCACGTGGCCGATCTCGCCGGCCGCGAACCGACTGCCCAGGATCGGGGTGCCACCGAGCAGCAGACCCGCCCCCACGCCGACGCCGACCCGGACGAGGAGCGTGTCCGCGGCGCTCTCGCCGTAGCTGCGTTCGGCGAGCGCGGTGGCGTTGGCGTCGTTGGACACGACCACCGGGCAGGCGAAACGCTCGCTGAGCAGCGCCTGGAGGTGGATGTCCTGCCAGCCCAGGTTGGGTGCGCTGAGGACGACGCCGCCGAGGTCCACGATGCCCGGCGTGCCGATGCCGATGCCGAGGAGCGGCGCGGTCACCTGCCGGTGTAGCGCCTCGACGAGACCGGTCACCTTCGCCAGGGCGTCGGCGCCGGTGCTGCCCTCGATCTCGACCTGCTGGCGGGCCACCACGGTGCCGCCGAGGTCGAGGACGGCCCCCCGGTAGAGCGTCGAGTGGCTCAGGTCCAGGGCGACGGTCTGGTAGGCGCGCTCGTTGAATTCGAGCATCATGGCCGGCTTGCCCGGCCGGGTCCCGGCCCGCGTGCCGACCTCGACCACGAGGTCGTCGGCGAGGAGGTCGCTCACCACGTCCGAGACGGAGACCCGCGTCAGCCCGGTGCGGCGCGCCAGATCCGCCCGGCTGTGCGGTCCTTCCCGGTACAGCATCCGCAGCAGCAGTTCCCGGTTGTGCACGCGTGCCTGCTCCGGGCGCACCTTCTCGCCGGTGCGGACCCGGGCCGGAACCTGGTCCCGTCGAAGGGTGCCCACCGCCTGTCCCGGCTGCTCGGGCGGCGTTGCTCCGGAGGTATCAATGCACGTCACCCGGTTAGTACAGGGGGCTAACAAACTCCGGGACAAGAACGCGGCTCGCCTTGATGCCAAGTCGTTATCTTCGCCCTACGTCACCGCCAAGATCGAATAAGGTGGGCAAATGCCCTGGTAGCGACGCTGTCGCTCGCGCGCGCGGGAGAAGGGTGGTCAATTTGGCGGCGAACGGGGTCACCGTTGCGGGTGGACCTCCGGTACGGTCCGTGGGGGACTATCCACGCTTGGTCAGGCAAGCGTCGCCTTCGGGTTGTCGAGCGCGGCAGCCGTCGTCGGCCGTCCCCGTCCCACCGGTGCCAGGCCGCCGCCGCGCCCGCGCCGCCCCCTCCACCCGTCACCTGAGCGTGCACGCCGACACCGCGACCGCAGGGCCGACACCGTCCGATATTGATCATTCTCGCCGCCCAACTCGACCGCCCCGCCGCCCGCCCTACCAATCGTCGATCTTGCACTTTGGGCCCACAAAGCGCGGCTTATGCGCCGTTCGTCGGGGCGGCAAGTGCAAGATCGACGCGCTGGGGGTGGGGTGGGGGCGGGGTGGGGGTTATGCGAGGCGGTGGTTTAGGGCGGTGTGTCGTCGTCCGGCGCCGACGGTGCGGACGGCGGCGGCGAGCGCGCGGCGGGAACCGACCAGGACGACCAGTTGTTTGGCGCGGGTGACAGCGGTGTAGAGCAGATTGCGTTGCAGCATCATCCAGGCGCTTGTGGTCAACGGGATCACCACGGCCGGATACTCCGAGCCCTGGGACCGGTGGATGGTCATGGCGTACGCGTGGCTGAGTTCGTCCAGCTCGTCGTAGTCGTACGCGATGTCCTCGTCCTCGTCGGTGCGGACGGTGAGTGTCTGGTCCTCGGGGGAGAGGGCGGTGACGATGCCGAGCGTGCCGTTGAAGACGCCCGCCTGACCCTTGTCGTAGTTGTTGCGGATCTGGGTGACCTTGTCGCCGATGCGGAACACCCGCCCACCCATCCGCCGTTCCGGCTGCCCCTCGCGGGGCGGGGTGAGTTTCTGCTGCAACAGCGTGTTCAGCGCGCCGGCGCCGGCCGGGCCGCGGTGCATGGGGGCGAGCACCTGGATGTCGCGTCGGGCGTCCAGGCCGAACCTGGCCGGGATGCGGGTGCAGGCGACGTCGACGGTCAGGGCGGCGGCGGCCTCGGTGTCGTCGCAGGCGAAGAGGAAGAAGTCCGGCAGCCCCTGGAGGAGGGGCGGGCGGCCGGCGTTGATGCGGTGGGCGTTGGTGACGACACCGGACTCGGCGGCCTGGCGGAAGACCTGCGTCAGCCGCACCCGGGGAATCGACGGGGCGGCGAGCAGATCGCGGAGCACCTCACCGGCGCCGACCGACGGAAGCTGGTCGACGTCACCGACCAGTAGCAGGTGCGCACCGGGCGGGACCGCCTTGACGAGTTTGTTGGCGAGAATGAGGTCGAGCATGCTCGCCTCGTCGACCACCAGCAGGTCGACGTCGATCGGGTTGTCGCGGTCGTAGGTCGCGTCACCGCCGGGGCGTAGCTGCAACAGCCGGTGCACGGTGGCGGCCGGATGGCCGGTCAACTCGGCAAGACGCTTCGCGGCCCGGCCGGTCGGCGCGACGAGCGTGACCTTCGCCTTCTTCGCGGCGGCCAGCTCGACGATCGAGCGTACGGTGAAGCTCTTGCCGCAGCCCGGACCGCCGGTGAGCACCGCGACCTTCGAGGTCAGCGCGAGCCGGACGGCCTGCTCCTGTTCCGGGGCGAGGTCGTTGCCGGTGCGCGCCTTCAACCACTTCTGGGCCTTGGCCCAGTCGACGTCGTGGAAGTGGGGCAGCCGGTCGACCCGGTCGCGCAGCAGCCGGGTCAGGGACGTGGCCAGCGACTGCTCGGCGCGGTGGAAAGGCACCAGGTACACCGCCGGCACCGGTTCCCCGTCCCGGCCGGGCAGCGCCTCGCGGACGACCCCCTCGTCGGCCGCCAGGTCGTCGAGGCAGCGGGCCACCAGGTCGGCGGGCACGTCGAGGATCTTCGTCGCGTCCGCGACCAGCTCCGGTTCGGGCAGGTAGCAGTGCCCGTCGTCGGTGGCCTCGGAGAGCGTGTACTGGAGGCCGGCCATCACACGCTGCGGGCTGTCGTGCGGGATGCCCACGGATCGGGCGATCGTGTCGGCGGTCTTGAAGCCGATGCCCCACACGTCCGCCGCCAGCCGGTACGGCTCCTTGGTCACCACGTCGACGGAGGCGTCGCCGTACTGCTTGTAGATCCGTACCGCCAGCGAGGTGGACACGCCGACGCCCTGGAGGAAGACCATCACCTCCTTGATGGCCTTCTGCTCCTCCCACGCGGCGGTGATCTTCGCCGTACGCTTCGGGCCCAGCCCGGCCACCTCGACCAGCCGGGCCGGCTCGTCCTCGATGACCCGTAACGTGTCCAGGCCGAAGTGCGCGACGATCCGCTCGGCGAACACCGGCCCGATCCCCTTTACCAGGCCCGAACCGAGGTAACGCTGAATGCCCTGGATCGTGGCGGGCAGCACGGTGGTGTACGACTCGACCTCGAACTGCCGCCCGTAGCGCGGGTGCGACGACCAGCGTCCGTGCAGGCGCAGGCTCTCGCCGGGTTGCGCGCCGAGCAGCGCGCCGACCACGGTCAGCAGGTCACTGCCCCGCTCGGTGGCCACCCGGGCCACCGTGTAGCCGGTCTCCTCGTTGACGTACGTCAGGCGCTCCAGGACCGCTTCCAGCGTGGCCAGCGGAGGACGGGGTGCGGCGGTCACGGCCACCATCCTGCCTCCAACCGGCGCGGCTCTCCCAGGCCGGCTGCCGTGGTTCGTCGTTGTGCACGACGATGTCCGCATGCTCGGTCGGGCGGGCCGTGGCGAAGTAGAGCTGCTGGGACGGGATGTAGCGCTCGCGCCAACGTCGCTCGATGTCGGCCCGGGACGCCACCCGGCGCTCCCGGATCACGGCACGATCCACGGTCCTGTCGAGCGCGGTCGACACGAAGACGCGTAGGTCCCATCGGCCGATCAGTTCCGGGCGCAGGAGGAAGACGCCGTCGAAGACCAGCACGGCGTCGACGGAGGCAGTGGTGACCGGCGGGGACAGAACAGCATCCCTGGTGTGGTCGTAGACCGCGGGTTGGAAGCGTCGGTCCCCGCTCGGGCCCAGCGGATCCAGCAGCACCCGGTTCAGGGCGTGGTAGTCGTGGGTGTCGTAGTAGCAGCCCTCGGCCGAGTACTCGCCGCGCGGATAGCGCTGTGCCCGGGGGAAGAGGAAATCGTCGATCGTCGCCCGGATGACGTCGCGGCCCTGCCCGCGCAGGACGACGGCCAGCTCGTCGGCGAGGGTGGTCTTGCCGGCGGCGGGCGGGCCGTCGACGGCGACCCGGGTCGGATGGGTCACGGTGACGGACCCGACGGCCTCGGCCAGACGGCCGAGCATCTCGTCGCGGGTGCCCTGGTGCATGTCCTGCCCCGTTCTGGTCTCGCGAAGGCGCCGACTCGAGTCGACCCGATGCGCGCCTGTCATTCTCCGGAGATCACGTCTGCGCTTGGAGAATCGGCTGTTCGTCAGGCGTCGGTCCAGCGCGATGACGTCGCCGGGCCGGTAGTCGTGCAGGTGCCCGGCGAAGTCGATGCCGGCCTGCCAGGTGGCCACGTCGATGCCGGAGACCGTGCCGGCCGGCGCCGCCGCGACGGTGGGCGCCGCCTCGACCGGCGCCGCCGCCATGCTCACCGGTACCGCGAACGCGACCACGGCCGCCATCGCGAGCCGCCCGAGAAAAGCGGTCATGCCAGCCTCCTTCTGAAGATCCGCAGTGTGACCGACCCGTCAGGCACGCCGACGGGGATCTATTTCAACCCCTATCTCCGACATTGATGCACATAGTTTTGAGGGCTAACCTCTGCTCGCCATGGTCAGCACCGACCGCACGGAGGACCGCGCATGAACCAGGAAAACCCGTCCCGCTGCTGCGGCGGCGACGCAGGGCAGCCGCAGGCGGGGCTCAGCCGTCGTACGTTGCTGCGTGGCACGGCGCTGACCACCGGCGCCCTCGCCGTCGGCGGCGTCGTCGGCCTGCCCGGGATCGCCCACGCCGCGCCCTCGATCTACAACCCGTTCTCCGGCTACCGGATCACCGGGACCTGGCAGGACCACCTCAACAGCGGCTCGCTGGGCGGCATCGACTTCGGGATGGGCGTCGGCACCAACCTGCCGGCGTGCGGCGCCGGGACGATCCAGAACATCCCGAACAACGGCACGGGCGGGCACACCGTCACGATCTACCACGCCGACGGCTACCGCAGCCAGTACATGCACCTGTCGCAGTTCCTGCTGGCCAACGGCACCGCGGTCGGCGCCGGAACGATCGTGGGCCGCTCCGGCGGCGCCGTCGGCGCCCCCGGCTCCGGCAGCTCCACCGGACCGCACCTGCACTGGCACATGATCAACCCGAGCGGCGTGCGGATCAACCCGCTGACCTACGTGGGCCAGAACCCGGGTGGCGGTGGCCTGCCGAAGACGTCCACCGAGCAGGACGGCATCCCCGGGCCGATCTTCTACAAGCGGATGCAGAACTGGTTGCGGATCACGTCGGGGTACACCGGGCCGATCGACGGGGTGCCGGGGGTGAACACGTACGCGGCCCTGCAACAGGCCATGCGCGGCTACGGCTACACCGGCCCGATCGACGGGGTCCCGGGCACCAACACCTGGAAGGCGGTGCAGCGACTCGCCTCCGGCTACGGCTACACCGGCCCGATCGACGGCGCGATGGGCCCGAACTCCTGGCGCGGCTTCGCCCGCTTCCTCAACGAGGACCGCTGGAACTGACCCACCGTCGCACCGCAGGGGGCACCGTCCAGGTTCTGTCTCACGAATCATGAGTGGGCTGCGCTGGCACCGTTGTTGCCGGCGCAGCCCGCCGGGTCGCCGTGGCAAGACCTGCCCGAGCGGTACGGGTCCGGATATCTCCGTAGTCCCACGGCGATGGGCAGGAAGCGGGCATACCGTGCCCCGTATTCCGCCTCCGACGCCGCCGCCGAAGCGACGGCCGGCTGCGTTGCCGGCTCAGCGATCCTCGCCGTCAAGGCGGACCTCAACCCGAGAGCCGGTGATCGGGTAGCCTCATGGCCCAGCGGGCCGTTAGCTCAATTGGCAGAGCTGAGGACTTTTAATCCTTAGGTTCTGGGTTCGAGTCCCAGGCGGCCCACCGTCACCGTGTCCGCCCGGACGCAGCGAGGTCGTCGGCCGTCGCGCGGTCGGTCGCCTCCTGGCCCGCCCGGATGCTCCCCGCGGCCCCCACGTCCCCGGTGGCCGCCGCCGTTCACCTCGATCCCGCCACCGCGCCCCGCCCTGGCTCGCATCGATCCGTTAGGGCCTCTGGCTGAGTGATGACGCTGCTCGATAACTTCTTGACCGGTATAGAAGACTCCATTACTGTACCGGTATAGAAAGCAGCGCCGATGAGTCAGGAGTTCGCCATGGAGATGCCCGCCGCCTTCGTGACCGCCGTCAACGCCGTCGACTTCGAATTCGCCAGCGCCCGCCCCGACGCCCCGGTCGTCCCGTACGTGGAGAAGCCGCCGCGCACCAGGGCCGTCCGCGCGGCCGTTGCCAGGCGTCTCGCTCGCGTCGCCAAAGTGGTCAGGCTGGCGTGACCCCGGGCTTTGATAGCCTCGTACCAGCCGGTAGGCATCGGCGTCCGCCGACCCGCACGGCGGGTGTCGGACGACAGGACCGGTCCGCCGTCAGGGCTCCCTGGCCCTCCGGCGGCGGACACATCTGGAACGACTGGTGGTGGCGTGGCGTCCCGGGTGACACTGCAGACGATCGCTGACCGGGTCGGCGTCAGTCGGATGACCGTGTCGAACGCCTTCTCCAAGCCCGACCAGTTGTCCGCGGCGCTGCGCGAGCGCATTCTCACCGCCGCCCAGGAAGTGGGCTACGTCGGCCCTGATCCGGCGGCCCGAGCCCTGGCCAAGGGCACCACCGGAGCCGTCGGTATCGTGCTGACCTCCTCGCTCCGGTTCGCCTTCACCGACCTGGTCGCCACCAGCTTCCTCGGCGCGGTCGCGGAGGAACTCGGCCCGACCGGCCTGTCCCTCACCCTGCTGACGTCGTCCGACGACGGCGCGATCATTCCGGCGCGTGACGTGGCGATCGACGGTGCGCTGGTCTACTCGTGCGATCCCACGTCCACCGCCGTCCAGTTCCTCACCCGCCGCAAGCTGCCCCTGGTGTACGTCGACCAGGTGCCGGCCGACGGGATCCCCGCCGTCAACGTGGACGACCGCGCCGGCGCTCGGGCCGCCGCCCAGCACCTGATCGACCTGGGGCACCGGCGGATCGGCCTGCTCCTGTCCGGCCTGCACGGCACGCACGGTGTGGTCACCGCGGCCGACCTCACGGTGGAGGGGCACGCCTCCACACAGCGGCTGCTCGGGTGGCGCGACGCGCTCGACGCGGCCGGCATCGATCCCGTGATGGCTCGGCAGAGCGGCGCCGATCTGGAGCAGGCGAAGGCGGGCGCCCGGCTGCTCCTGGACCGACCCGACCGGCCCACCGCGCTGCTCTGCTTCTCCGACGCTGTCGCCTACGGCGCGCTCCGGTGCGCCGAGGATCTCGGCATCGACGTGCCCGGCCAACTGTCGGTGGTCGGCTTCGACGACAACCCACTCGCCGTGCAGATCCGCCCCACCCTGACCACCGTCCGTCAGGACGTGCGGGCCAAGGGGCGGCTCGCGGCGGCAGCGCTCAGCCGCGCGATCCAGGACCGTCTCGCCGGCCGTCCGATCACCGCCGAACACACGCTGCTCCCCACCGAACTCGTCGTCCGGGACAGCACCGCCCCACCGGCGGCGGGCTGATCACTCCGCGATTCACCGGCCACCGCGCACGCCGGCGTCCGCATCGGTGGTCCGCCTCGTCCGTCCAGCCCTCCGCCCCGGACGCACCGCCCGTCGCGCGTGCGTAACCCGGCGTCGCGTCCCCCTGACGTGGCGCTGACCTGCCGTCGAGCCGCTGGACATCGATCGGCCGTCTCCTGTTGTGCAGTCGCGGGAACGGGTCTAACCTCCGTTGCTTAAACCGGTTTAGTCGCCCGTCCGACGAGGGAGGTGCCGGTGACCCGGCCAGGTCGACCGACGATCCGCGACGTCGCCCGCGCGGCCGGCGTGTCGAAGGGTCTGGTGTCCTTCGCGCTCAACGGCCGCCCCGGGGTGGCCGACGAGACGCGGGAGCGGATCCTCACCGCCGCCCGCGCCCTGGGCTGGGAGCCGAGCCACCGGGCCCGCGCCCTGTCCGCCTCGCGGGCGTTCGCGGTCGGCCTGGTGATCGCCCGCCCGCCCGAGCTGCTCGGCGCGGACCCGTTCTTCCCCGCCTTCATCGCCGGGGTGGAGCGGACCCTGTCCGACCGGGGCCAGGCGCTCGTCCTCCAGGTGGTGCCGGAGTCGACCGAGGAGGCCGGCTACCGGAAGCTGGCCGCCGACGGCCGGGTGGACGGCGTCTTCCTGCTCGACCTGCGGGTGGACGACCCACGGCTCGCGCTGCTGGAACAGCTCGGGCTGCCGGCGGTGACGATCGCCCGCCCGATGGCGCCGACCCGCTGGCCGGCGCTGCTGATCGACGACCGGCCGGGCATCGCCGCCGCGGTCGCCCACCTGGTCGAGTTGGGGCACCGGCGGATCGGGCACGTCGCCGGGCCGGACCACTTCCTGCACGGCCGGGTCCGCCGGCTGGCCTGGGAGCGGGCGCTGGCGGACGCCGGCCTGCCCGCCGACCTCTGCGTGGCGTCGGACTTCTCGGCGGCCGGCGGCGCGCAGGCCACCCGCGTGCTGCTCGACCGGGCCGAGCGGCCCACCGCGATCGTGTACGCCAACGACCTGATGGCCATCGCCGGGCTCGCGGTGGCCCGGGAACTCGGTGTCGACGTGCCCGGGCAGCTCTCCGTGACCGGGTTCGACGACGCGGAGCTGGCCGGCTACGTCAGCCCACCGCTGACCACCGTGCGGACCGACCCGTTCGAGTGGGGGCGGGCCGCCGCGCACGTCCTGCTCGAACTCATCGACGGCGAGCCGGTGGCCGACGTGCCCACGCCGCCCGCGCAGCTCGTTCTCCGTGCCTCCACCGCACCACCACCACCGGCGCCGCCCGCCGAGCGGCGTCGTTCCCCCGCACCGTCCCGATCGGAGCAGACATGAAACGTACCCTTCCGGCCCTGCTGCTGACCGCCGCGCTCGCCGTCACCGCGGGTTGCGACGGCAGCGGCGGTGGCGGCGACGCCGCCGAGGCCAACGCCGCCCGTGGACCGATCGACATCTGGCTCTCCAACAACCAGGAGGAACTGGCCTGGGGCAAGGCGATGGTCGAGGCGTGGAACGCGGAGCACGCCGACCAGAAGATCACCGCCCAGGAGATCCCGGCGGGCACCAGCTCGGAGGAGGTGATCGGGGCCGCCATCACCGCCGGCAACGCGCCCTGCCTGATCTTCAACACCGCGCCGGCGGCCGTGCCGCAGTTCCAGAAGCAGGGCGGGCTGGTCGCCCTGGACTCGTTCGACGGCGGCGCCGCCTACATCGCCGAGCGCACCGGTCAGGCGGCGGACCAGTACAAGTCGCCGGACGGCAAGTTCTACCAACTGCCGTGGAAGTCCAACCCGGTGATGATCTTCTACAACAAGACGGTCTTCGCCAAGGCCGGCCTGGACCCGGAGCGGCCCCCGCTGGCGACGTACGACGAGTTCCTCGCCGCCGCCCGGAAGATCAAGTCGTCGGGCGCCGCGCAGGCCGCCATCTACCCGGCCCCGACCAGTGAGTTCTTCCAGTCCTGGTTCGACTTCTACCCGCTGTTCGCGGCCGAGACCGGTGGCAAGCAGCTCGTCGACCAGGGCAAGGCCCAGTTCGACTCGCCGGAGGGCCAGCGGGTCGCGGAGTTCTGGAAGACGCTCTACGCCGAGGGCCTCGCCCCGAAGGAGAAGTACAACGGCGACTCGTTCGCCGACGGCAAGGCCGCCATGGCCATCGTCGGCCCGTGGGCGATCTCGGTGTACGGCAGCAAGGTGAAGTGGGGCGCGGTGCCGGTGCCGACGTCCACCGGCAAGCCGGCCGACCAGATCCGCACGTTCAGCGACGCGAAGAACGTCGCCATGTACTCCGCCTGCAAGAACCGCGCCACCGCCTGGGACGTGATGCGCTTCGCCACCAGCAAGGAGCAGGACGGCGCGTTGCTGGCCAAGACCGGTCAGATGCCGCTGCGCACCGACCTGGCCGCCGCCTACCCGGACCACTTCGCCAAGAACCCGGCCTACCAGGCGTTCGCCGACCAGGCGGCCCGGACGGTCGAAGTGCCGAACGTGCCGAACTCGGTGGCCGTCTGGCAGGCGTTCCGCGACGCGTACTCCGAGTCGGTGATCTTCGGTAAGAAGCCGGTGCCCGACGCCCTCGGCGCCGCCGCGGACAAGGTCGACCAGCTCGCCACCGGCTCCTGATGTCCACCGCCCACACCGCGGCGGCCCCCGCCCCCGGGGCCGCCGCGCGAAGCCCGAAACCGGCCGGCCGGGGCCGGGTGGCGGCCGTGCTGGGCCGCCACCCGGTGGGCATGGTGCTGGCCGCGCCGTACGCGGTCTTCATCGCCGTGGTGTTCGCCTACCCGCTCGGGTTCGCGATCTGGATGAGCTTCCACGACTACTTCTTCGCCGCGCCGGGCGCGGTGGTGGACCGGCCCTTCGTGGGGCTGGACAACTACCGCGCGGTGCTCGCCGACCCCGCGGTCCGTCAGTCGTTCGGCAACATCGGGATCTTCCTGGTCATCAACGTGCCGCTGACCACGGTGCTGGCGCTGCTGCTGGCGGTCGCGCTGAACCGGGTGGTGCACGCCCGGACGTTCCTGCGGGTCGCGTTCTACGTGCCGTACGTGACCGCAAGCGTGGCGGTGGTCGGGGTGTGGTTGTTCCTGTTCAACGCCGACGGCCTGGTCAACTCCGTGCTCGGCCCGCTGGCGCCCGACCCGTCCTGGCTGGTGAACGCCGGTCTGGCGATGCCGGTCATCGCGGTGTTCGTGGTCTGGAAGCAGCTCGGCTTCTTCATCCTGCTCTACCTCGCCGCGCTCCAGAACGTGCCGAAGGAGCTGTACGAGTCGGCGTCGGTCGACGGCGCGGGCTGGTGGCGGCGGTTCCGGTCGGTGACCGTGCCGGCGGTCCGCCCGGCGACCGCCCTGGTGGTCATCCTGGCCACCATCACCGGCGCCAACCTGTTCACCGAGCCCTACCTGCTCACCGGCGGGGGCGGCCCGAACGGCGCGTCCGCCTCCCCGGTGCTGGTGATGTACCAGCGCGGCATCCAGCAGGGCCAGCCGGACGTGGCCGCCGCCATCGGTGTGCTGCTGGTCATCGGGGTGCTGCTCATCTCGTTGGTCAACCGCCGGCTGATCGAGAGGGACTGACGTGACACCGACCTCCACCGCCCGCTGGCCGGGGCTGCTGCGCCACGTGGTGCTGTTCGCCGGGGCCCTGCTGTTCCTCTTTCCCTTCTACTACATGCTGATCGGCAGCCTCCAGGCCGAACCGGACACCTCGGTCGCCGGGGCGTTCCCCACCTCCGGCCTCACCCTGGACAACTACCGGGACATCAACTCCCGGGTCGACCTGCTCGGCTCGCTGATCAACTCGGGCGTCTTCACCGGCGGCGTCATCCTCGGCACCGTGGTCTTCGGGGTGCTCGCCGGCTACGCGCTGGCCCGGCTGCGGTTCCGCGGCCGGGGCACGCTGTTCGCGCTGGTGCTGCTGGTCCAGGTGATCCCGTTCCAGCTCCTGCTGATCCCGCTCTACGTGCTGATCGTGCGCGGGTACGGGCTGGCCGACTCCTACCTCGGGATGATCCTGCCGTTCGCGATCAACACCACCGCGGTCTTCGTCTTCCGGCAGTTCTTCCTGCAACTGCCGGACGAGCTGTTCGCCGCCGCCCGGATCGACGGCGCCGGGGAACTGCGGGTGCTCTGGTCGGTGGCGTTGCCGCTGGTCCGCCCCGCGCTGCTGACCGCGGTGCTGCTCACCTTCATCGGGCCGTGGAACGAGTTCCTCTGGCCGTTCCTGATCACCAAGCAGGCGGACATGCAGCCCCTCGCGGTCTCCCTGGCCAACTACATCAGCAACGTCGCGGCCCGCGCCGCCAACCCGTACGGCGCGGTGCTGGCCGGGGCCTGTGTGCTCGCCGCGCCGGCCGTCGGCCTCTTCGTGGCCTTCCAACGCCACTTCATCTCCACCGACGTCGGATCCGGAGTGAAAGGTTGACATGCGATCCCTCTCGACCACTGTCCCGTACACGCTGACCCGGCTGGGCGTGCTGATGGCGCCCGACCCGGCCGAACCCTTCGAGGCCGCCGGCGTGCTCAACCCGGCGAGCGGGCGGACCCCGGACGGCCGGCTGCACCTGCTGCCCCGGCTGGTCGCCGACGGCAACGTGTCCCGCGTCGGGCTCGCCGAGGTGGAACTGCGCGACGGCGTACCGGTCGGCGTGCGCCGGCACGGCGTCGTGCTGGCCCCGGACGAAGGCTGGGAGCGCGGCCTCAACAACGCCGGGGTGGAGGACCCGCGCACCACCTGGGTGCCGGACCTCGGCCAGCACCTGATGACGTACGTGGCGTACGGGCCGCTCGGCCCCCGCCTCGCGCTGGCCGTCTCCACCGACCTGCGCTCCTGGCGGCGGCTCGGCCCGGTGCAGTTCGCCTACCAGCCCGACCTGGACACCGATCTCAACCTGTTCCCCAACAAGGACGCGGTGTTCTTTCCCGAACCGGTGCCCGGCCCGGACGGCCGGCCCTGCTACGCCATGCTGCACCGGCCGATGTGGGACCTCGGCTGGTTCCGCCCCGGCGAGGGCGTGCACCTGCCGGCCGGCACCACCGACGAGCGACCCGGCATCTGGATCTCGTACGTGCCGGCGGACGAGGTGCACGCCGACGTCACCGCGCTAACCCGCCCTCGCGACCACCGCTGCGTGGCGCTTTCCGAGTTCCCCTACGAGGAGCTGAAGATCGGCGCCGGCCCGCCGCCGCTGCGGGTGCCGGAGGGCTGGCTGCTGCTCCACCACGGGGTGACCGGCCACGTCCCCAGCGGCTGGGACCCGACCACCCAACGCGTCGAGTACGCGGCCGGGGCGATGCTGCTGGACCCGGCCGACCCGGCCCGGGTGCTGGCCCGCACCGCCGAGCCCATCCTCGTGCCGGACACCGAGGACGAGAAGGCCGGCACCGTGCCCAACGTCGTCTTCCCCACCGCGATCGAGGAGGTCGACGGCGTGCGGTTCGTGTTCTACGGAATGGCGGACACGAAGATCGGCGTCGCCCGGCTCGACCACACCCCCTGACGCCCCGAGGAGACCACCATGAAACGCCGATCCCTCCTGCTGGGCGGCGGCCTCGCCCTCGGCGCCCCGCTGCTGGTGGCGGCCCCGGCCCGGGCCACCACCGGAACCGCGTTGACGAACCTGTCCCACCTGGACTTCTTGGGTGACCGGGTCACCCCGCCCGCGCAGGCCGGGCACACCACGTACCGGCTCGCCGACACGCCGACGGTCGGGGTGCTCTGGACGTACGCCGAGCCGAACCCGGACGGCACGTTCCGGCGCGTCGGCGGCGGGGCGTACGACCCGGCGACGGACACCTGGGGGCAGGGCGCCTACAACGCCGACGACATCGCCCGCGCCGCCGTGGTCTACCTGCGACACTGGCGGTCCACCGGTGCCACCACCAGCCGCGACGCCTCGTACGCCCTGCTGCGGGGCCTGACCTATCTCCAGACCGCCACCGGGCCGGACGCCGGGAACGTGGTGCTCTGGATGCAACCCGACGGCACGCTGAACCCGAGCGCCGAACCGGTCGAGCTGCCCGACCCGTCCGACAGCGGCCCGTCGTACTGGCTGGCCCGCACGGTCTGGGCGCTGGGCGAGGGGTACGCCGCCTGGCGTACCGCCGACCCCTGGTTCGCGTCGTTCCTGCGCGAGCGGCTCGACCTCGCGGTCGGCGCGTTGGAACGCCAGGTGCTCGTCCGGTACGGCACGTGGCAGGTCGTCGACGGTGAGCGGACCCCCGGCTGGCTGATCGCGGACGGCGCGGACGCCACCGCGGAGGCCGTGCTGGGGCTGGCCGCGTACGTGCGGGCCGGTGGCGGCGCCGGGGCGCGGCGGGCGCTCAGCCGGTTCGCCGAGGGCGTCGCCGCGCTGGCCGACGGGGACGTCCGGGAATGGCCGTTCGGCGCGGTCCGCCCCTGGGCGCTGTCCCGGTCGGTGTGGCACGCCTGGGGTTCGCAGATGCCCGCGGCGCTGGCCGTCGCCGCGCGGGTGCTCGGTGACCGGCGGTTGCTGCCGGCGGCGGTCGCCGACGCGGCGGTCTTCACGCCGTGGCTGCTCACCTCCGGTGGCCCGGACAACGGGCGGCAGCCCACCCCGACGGACCGGTCGCAGATCGCCTACGGCGTGGACTCCCGCGTGCAGTCGCTGCTCGCCGTCGCCGACGCCACCGGGCGCGACGGGTTCCGGCAGCTCGCCGGCATGACGGCCGCCTGGTACTTCGGCGCCAACGCGGCCGGCGTGCCCGGGTACGACCCGGCGACCGGGCGCACCGTCGACGGCATCGCCGGCGACGGAACGGTCAACCGCAACGCCGGCGCCGAGTCGACCATCCACGGCCTGCTCAGCATGCTGGCGTTGGACGCCCACCCCGAGGTGGCGGCGCTGGCCCGGCAGGGCCGGATCGTGGCGCGGGTCGGCGGCACCGTGGTGGAGGCCGAACAGGCCACGCTGACCGGCGGCGCGGACGTGGTCACCCCCGACTCGACGTGGACCGGCGAGTCCGCGTTCAGCGGCGCGTACGCCCTGCTGCCGGCCGGCGCGACCGCCCGCTGGCGGTTGCCGGCCGCGGACCAGCCCCGGCTGGTGCTGCCGGTGGTCGAGTTGCGGCCGGGCAGCCGGGCCGTCACCCGGTGGTCCACCGCCTCGCCCGACGGCCCGGCGCGGACCGTGGGCACCGTCCGACACGGGCGGGTCGGCGCGCAGGGGACCTCCCCGGCGCCCGGCGCGCTGCTGCCGGTGACGCCGAGCGGCCCGGCGGAGGCACCGGCCGACGCCGTCGACCTCGTCGCGGTCTCGGCCGGCGGGGACGCGGTGGTCGACGCGGTCCTGCTCGAACCGCTCGTCTCCCGGTACGTGATCGCCGGCACCGGATCGACGACGGCGTTGCTGCGCAGTGCCGCCCGCACGCCCCGGACCGTCCCGGTCACCGTGCCCGGCGCGGGGACGGCGTGCGTCGAGACGTACGACGCGCAGGGCGTGCGGCGCTCCCGGACCCGGACCCGGGGTGGCACGGTGCCGGCGGAGGTGCTGCCCGGCGGCTTCACGCTCGTCCGGCGCTGACGGGCGCGGCCCGGGCGGTCTTCCCCGCCCGGGCCGGAAGTCGCGCTCCCGCGCGGTTGCTGGCCGGTTCAGCGGGTACCGGACCGGGCATGCGCATCGTGATCGTGGGGGCGACCGGAAACGTGGGAACGGCGGTCCTGCGTCGGTTGCGGCAGGAGTCGGGGGCGGAACTGGTCGGCGTGGCCCGTCGGCTGCCCGGGCCGGACGCCGGTGAGCCGTACGACGACGTCGAGTGGCACTCCTGCGACATCGGCGCGCCCCGCGCGGCCGACGAGCTGGTGCGGATCTTCGCCGGGGCGCGGGCGGTCGTGCACCTGGCCTGGCAGATCCAGCCCAGCCACGACCGGCGCACGCTCTACCGGACCAACGTCGGCGGCAGCCGCGCGGTCATCGAGGCCACCGTCCGGGCCGGCGTTCCCGCCCTGGTGTACGCCTCATCCGTCGGCACCTACGCGCCCGGCCCGAAGGACCATCCGGTCAGCGAGAACTGGCCGGCGACCGGGGTGCGGACGTCGTCGTACAGCCGGGACAAGGCGGAGGTGGAGGCGCTGCTGGACGACGTGCGGCGGGAGCACCCGGAACTGCGGGTGGTCCGGCTGCGGCCGGGTCTGATCTTCCAGCGTGACGCCGGCACCGAGATCAGCCGCTACTTCCTCGGCCCGCTGGTGCCGGTGCGGCTGCTGCGCTACGGCCGGATCCCGCTGGTGCCCTCGCACAGGCGGCTCCGGATGCAGGCGGTGCACGCCGACGACGTGGCCGACGCGTACGCCCGGGCGGTCCTGGGCGACGCGCGCGGCGCGTTCAACGTGGCGACCGACCCGGTGTTGACGCCAGCGCTGGTGGCGCGGCACTTCCACGGCTGGACCGTGCCGGTGGCGGTGCCGGTGCTGCGCGCCGCGGCGGCGGTGACCTGGCGGGCCCGGCTGCAACCGGTCGACACCGGCTGGGTGGACCTGGCGCTGAACGTCCCGCTGATGTCCGCGCAGCGGGCCGAGACGGACCTCGGCTGGGTGCCCCGGGTCGACACGGTGACCGCCCTGAAGGACCTCATCGCCGGCATGTCGACGAGGTCGGGAACCAAGTCCCCGCCCCTGTCGACGGACCCCACCCTCCCCGGCCGCGCGGCTGCCGTGCCGAAGGGCCACCTCCCCGGCCACCCCAACCCCTACTGACCAGCGGGGTGAGAAGGTGCCCCTTCTCTACCGGAGGCGTTAAGCAGGGGCCCGGCCTTCAGCCTCGGGTGAGGCGGGCGCCGAGGAAGAAGATGCCGGGCTTCGTCTCGAAGCCTCGGCTGGGGTTGCGGCGCAGCGTCGAGCTGGTGATCGACAGGGTGCCGGTGCGGTTGTTGCTGACGAAGAAGATGGCGCCGCCGCCCTCGTTGGCGCTGTTGTCCTCGACGACCGTGCCGGCGAGCTTCACCGTGAACTCGTTGCCGTCGCAGTAGATCGCGCCGCCGCTGCCGCCGCCCGGCGTACCGCCCCGGGCCGGGTTCGCGCCGGTGCCGACCGCCTGGTTGTCGCGGAAGACGCTGTTCAGCACCGTCCAGGAGACGCCGATGCTGCTCAACGCCGCGCCGTTGGCGCACACCCCGCCGGTGAACGTGCTGCCCACCACGTACACCGGCTTGTTCTCGAACTGGCTGAGCACCCGCAGCGCGGCGCCGCCCAGGTCCGGCCCGGTACGGTCGCAGCGGTTGTCGACGAACCGGGAGTTGACCACCTTGACCCGGCCGCCACGGACGAAGATCGCGCCGCCCCCGCCGCCCTCGGTCTTCTCGCCCGTCGAGTTGCCGTTCGCGAACGTCAGGTTCTGCACGGTGAGCTGCGGGTGGTCCTGGTTCTGGCAGTGCGAGGTGGTGAAGCCCTGCGCCGGGTCGCAGGTGTTCAGGTAGAGGATCCGTCGGCTGCCGCCGCCGCTCAGCGTGACCTTGCCGCCGCCGTCCAGCACGATGCGCGGACCGTGCGCGTTCACCACCTTGGCGGTGGCCTTCATGGTGATGGTCACCGGCGCCGGGCCGCAGTCGAACGTGATGATGCCGCCGGCCGCCACCGCCTTCACCACCGCCGCCGAGGTGCAGCTCGCCGGCGTGCCGGTGCCGACGGTACGGGTCGGACGCGACGTGTCCACGGCCCGCGCCTCGGCCGGCACGGTGGCCCGCCCGTCCGGGTTGCCGGCGCGGAACGCGACAGCGGCCGGGCCGGGGCTCGGCTTGGCGGTGCCGAGGCCGGCGCGGGCGCTCGGCGAGACGGCCGGGGCAGCGGCATCGGTGGCACCGGAAGGTGTGCCGGCCGGGGTGGCGGCGGCCGGGGCGGTCCGGTCGGACGGCTCGCCGCCGCACCCGGGCAGCGTGGCGGTGGCCAGGGCGAGGACGAGGAGGGAGACAGCGGACTTCACGCGCACCCGCCGATGCTAGGGGGACCGGCCGCCCCGGCACGACTCCGCCGGCGATCCTTAACCCGCGGCTAAGCCGGCGGTCAGGCGTGCGAGAGGGCGAACGCGACCAGGAAGCCGAGCACCGTGATCAGGCCGACCAGCAGGTGGGCGTCCTCGAACGCCTCCGGGACCATGGTGTCGGTGATCATGGCCAGGATCGCGCCGGCGGCGAGCGCGGTGATGGTGGCCAGCACCTCCGGCGGGGCGCCGCCGAGCAGCGTGTACCCGGCCAGCGACGCGGCGCCGGAGATCAGCGCGATGGCCGCCCAGAGCCCGAACACGTAGCGCCGGGACCGCCCGGCCTGCCGCATGCCGGCCGCGCTGGACAACCCCTCCGGCACGTTGCTGAGGAAGACCGCGATCACGGTGACGAAGCTGACCGGGCCGCCGGCCAGCAGGCTCGCGCCGATCACCACCGATTCCGGTACGCCGTCGAGCAGCGCGCCGACCGCTATCGCGTTACCCGAACCGGGCTGCTCCTGCTCGGAGGGCTGCTCGTCGCCGGAGCGCTTGCGGTGCCGCGCCCCGTGCCGGGCCAGCAGCACGTTCGCCCCGGTGTAGGTGAGCGCGCCGGCCGCCGCGCCGATCGCCACCGGCAGCAGGCCGCCCTGCTCGTGCGCCTCCTCGATCAGCTCGAACGAGACGGCGGAGAGCAGCACGCCCGCCCCGAACGCCATCACCGACGCGGTGGCCCGGCGCGGCACCCGCGCGAAGAACCCCACGGCCGCCCCGATCAACAGGGCGGACCCGGCCAACAGACCCCAGAATCCCGCTTCCAACCATCCCGGCACCCGCAGGAACCTACCCCGCGTCGATGCCGGCAACCCGATCAGAAGTCGGCGAACAGGTACGGCAGTTCACGCGGGAAGAGTCGGCGCAGCTCGGCGGCGGCGTCCACCGGCACCTCGCCCAGCCCGCGTACCACCACCTCGACCGGGTCGAGCACGCCGTACGCCAGGGCGGACAGCCCGGCGGCGGTCAGCCGGGCCGCGGGCACGGTGCCCTCGGCGGCGCTGTCGGCCGGCAGCACCGCCAGTTTGCCGGTGGTCCCGTCGAGCAGGTGCCGGCCGGCGAGCCAGCGGTCGCCGACCAGCTCGACGAGCACCCGCCCCACCCCGACCGGCTGCTCGGCCAGCGCCTCCAGGCTGAGCAGCCGGGCCATCGGCGCGGAGGAGTCGGGCCGGCGCGCCCGCGTCTCGACGTGCACGTCGAAGTCGGTGAGCCACAGCTCGGGCAGCTCGTCGGGGCCCAGCTCGACGCTGACCCGGTTCACCTGGTCGACGTGCCGGGCGAAGAACTGGAGCAGCGACGCCCGGGCGTACGGGTCGTCGAAGAGCAGGTCGTCGGCGACCAGCGTGCCGGCGTGGTCGTCGATCCGGTAGGTCACCGCGCCGACCGTCTCGCCGTCGCGTACCACGCTGAGCAGCCAGCGGTCGTCCCGCTCGCGCAGGCCGACCGCCCGGAAGTCGGGGAAGACCGCGAAGCCGTGGCGCTCGCGCAGGCACCGGTCGGTGTAGGCGCGCCACCGCGGGTAGCCCGCCCCGATCCGCTCCCAGACCAGCTCGTCGGGCAGCTCGGCGCGCAGCAGCGGCGCCAGCTCCGCGGGGGCGAACACCGCGGTACGCCGCCGGGGCAACCCGGCGTAGCCGAAGCGCTCGTAGAACGAGGGCCGGAACGGGTACAGCGCGCTGAGCTGGTGCCCCTCGTCCCGCATTCCGTCGAGGAGCTGGTGCATCAGCGTCCGGACGTGCCCGCGCCGGCGGGCCAGCGGGTGGGTGGCCACCCCGGCGACACCGGCCATCGGCAGCACCGCGCCGCGCAGGTTCTGCCGCATCGGGATCGCCGAGGCCGCGGCCGTGGCGACGCCGTCCTCCTCGACCACCAGCGTGGTGTTCCCCGCGTTGGTCGGCAGGTAGGCGCGGAACTCGTCGGTCCGGGCCGGCGTCATCGGCGACGCCTCGAACGCGTACGCCTGGAGCGGGAAGCTGGTGGTCGGGCGTTCCTCGGCGCTCAGCCGGCGAATGTGCATCCGTTCATCCCAACGTGCCCGCCCCCGGGTCGCAACCCGAATGGGTCGCCGTCAGGCCTCGGCGACGTCGGAGATGACCACCGTGACGTTGTCCGGTGCGCCGGCCTGGTGGGCCAGCTTCACGAGCTGCTCGCCGCACTGCTGCCGGTCGCCGTAGGTGGCGAGCGCGGCGGCGATGGCGGCGTCCTCCACGTAGTCGGAGAGGCCGTCGCTGCACAGCAGCAGCCGGTCGCCGGGGAAGACGGTGAGCGCCCCCACCGCCGGCGGCGCGTCCTGACCCTGCACCGCGCGGGTGACGAGCGAGCGCTGCGGGTGGTGCCGGGCCTGGTCGCGGGAGAGCGCGCCCTGGTCGACGAGCGCCTGCACGAACGTGTCGTCGCGGGTGAGCTGGGTCAGCTCGTGGTCGCGCAGCAGATAGCAGCGGGAGTCGCCGACCTGGGCGAGGACCAGCCGGTCACCGGCCAGCAGTGCCGCGGTCAGCGTCGTGCCCATGCCGTCGCGGGCCGGGTCCACCGTGATGGCCGCCCGGATCCGCTGGTTGGCGGTGCTGACCACGGCGCGCAGCGCGTCGGCCGCCTCCTCGGCGCCGGTGGGCGGCGTCAGCTCGTCCAGGATCCGGATGACGATCTCGCTGGCCACCTCGCCGGCCGGGAGGCCGCCCATGCCGTCGGCCACCGCCACCAGGCGGTCACCGGCGAGGGCGGAGTCCTCGTTGTTGGTCCGGACGAGGCCGACGTCGTTGAGGATGGCCGAGCGGAGGATGAGCGTCATGGGGACAAGCTTGCCAAGAAGACCCGCTCCGCGTCTCTACGCGCTGCCGGGTCGGTGGAAAGAAATGTCACCGACTTGCATCCCGGGTATCCGTCAACCGTCCTTCCCGGATGGACGCGGATAGCGCAACAGCAGGCTGGCCCGGACCTGCTCCTCGCCCACCGCGGCGTAGCTGTGCGGCACGTCGGAGGTCCAGCGCAGATACTCTCCGGGGCCGCCGGTGAGCGGGGCGTCCACCGGGCCGGCCAGGAGCACGCCGGAGAAGACGGTCACGTGTTCGGTGACGCCGGTCTGGTGGGCGGGGGAGAGCTGCGCCGGCCCCGGGCTGACCCGCATCCGGTACAGCTCGTACGTCGCGTCGCGGTCGTGGAAGACCTCCAGCAGCGTCGCGCCGACCGCTGCGCCGCGTACGGTCGGCGTCTGCTCGGGGGCGGAGAGTACGGCGGTCAGCGGCACCCCGAGCTGCGCGGTGATCGCGTACAGCGTCTCCAGGGTGGGGTTGCGGACGCCGTTCTCCAGGCCGGAGAGCGTGGCCTTGCCGACGCCGGCCAGCCGCGCGAGTTCGGAGAGTGAGAGCCCCCGTTCCATCCGGAGGGCGCGGATCCGCGGGCCGACGTCCATGGGGCTATCGTGCTACATCATGTCGTTCCGTAAACGGAACACCGGAGGAGGAAGCGTGGCCGGTCGACTCCAACCCGTACTGGCCGGCGTGGTGACCGCCCTGGTCGGCTTCGCCAGCTCGTTCACCGTCGTGCTGGCCGGGCTGCGCGCGGTCGGCGCCGACCCGGCCCAGGCCGCCTCCGGCCTGCTCACGCTCTGCGTGGCCAGCGGCGCCTGCGCGGTCTGGCTCGGTCTGCGGCACCGGCTGCCGCTCGCCATCGCCTGGTCCACGCCGGGCGCGGCGCTGCTGGTCGCCACCGGGCCGGTACCCGGCGGCTGGCCCGCCGCCGTGGGCGCCTTCCTGCTCACCGGTCTGCTGATCATCGCCGCCGGGCTGATCCCCGCGCTCGGCCGCGCGGTCGCGGCGATCCCCGCCCCGGTCGCCTCCGCCATGCTCGCCGGGGTGCTGCTGCCGCTCTGCACCGCGCCGGTACGCGCCCTGGTGGAGGTGCCCCGGCTGGCCGGGCCGGTGGTGCTCGTCTGGCTGCTGCTGCACCGGTTCGCGCGCCGCTGGGCGGTACCCGGCGCGCTCGCGGTGGCCGTGGTGGCGATCGCGCTGACCACCTCCGGCCCGGCCCGGCTGGACGTCGCCCCGGTCGTCACGCTGACCGCGCCGACCTGGACGCTGCCCGCCGTCGTCGGGCTCGCGCTGCCGCTGTTCCTGGTCACCATGGCCGCGCAGAACGTGCCCGGCACCGCCGTGCTCGCCGGCTACGGCTACCGGGCGCCGCTGGGCTCCGCGCTACGGGTCACCGGGCTCGCCACCACGCTCGGCGCGTCGGCCGGCGGCCACGCGGTGAACCTGGCCGCGATCACCGCCGCGCTCGCCGCCGGCCCGGACGCCCACCCCGACCCGGACCGGCGCTGGATCGCCTCGGTCACCGCCGGGATCGGCATGGCGTTGCTCGGCCTCGGCGCCGGCGTGGCGACCGCCCTGGTGCTGCTCTCCCCGCCGGTGCTGGTCGAGGCGGTGGCCGGGCTCGCGCTGCTCGCCGCGCTGGCCGGCGCGGTGTCGGCGGCGGTCGCCCAGCCGGACACCCGGGAGGCCGCCGTGGTCACGCTGGTGGTCACCGCGTCCGGGGTCAGCCTGCTCGGCATCGGGGGCGCGTTCTGGGGCCTGGTCGCCGGCTGCCTGATGCTCCTGCTCTTCCGCCGCCGCCCGCCCGCCGCGCCGCCGGCTGCCGCGCCGCCGGTCGAACCCGACAGCCGTACCGCATTGGGGCCGGATCTGGCCGCCGCGCACCGGCAGGGCTGACTGTGAGCATGGCGGGGTCGGCTCAGCAGTGGTGCTGCTGCCGGCGCCGACCCGGCGGGAGACGTTTGGCCTGATAGGAGCCCCGCCTCCTGGCCCGGCGGCGGGGTGTGCCCGAAGTGCCTACGAGCTTGATGGCGTGAACGGTTCACCGGTCGTGACCCATCGGCGCCATCAAGTTCGTAGGGGCTGCCGGCATCTGCCCGGGACCGCTGGCCGGTGACGGGTCAGGAGTGGCATCGGCGGGCCGGGAGGTGACTCACCGGGCGGGGAGACGGCTCGACAGGCCAGGAAGTGCCCTGGTCGAGCCGGTGGTCACTCCTCGGCGGGCAGTTCAGCGGCCGGGACGGTGAGGCGGACCGCGCCGTCGGCCACGGCCGCGATCCGGTCGGCCAGCACGTAGACCGCGCCGGTGTCGGCCAGCTCGGTGGAGACCTTGAGGTAGCCCTCGCGCAGCAACCGGGCGGCCAGGTCGGCGGGCACGTCCGGCTCGTCGACGGCGGCCGACTCGATCAGCTCGTCGAGGCTGCTGCCCGGGTCGACCGGGGCGGGCGCCTCCACGGTCACCGCGGCGGGGTCGCCGCGCTGGACGAGATCCACGGTGCCCACCTCGACGCCGGTGGAGTCGACCACCCGCATGCCGGTGGTGACCCGGGAGACGGTGTCCTGCTGCTGGCTCATGCCGAAGCGGTTCCCGGGGCGCGCGGGCGCTAAACGGAGGGGGCCCAGCCGCCCGGCGGGCGGGGGGACAGCTCGCGCCAGGTGTCCGGCCCGTCGAGCAGCGCGCGGACCGTCTCCTCGGCCTCCTCGACACTGATGTGCTCGTAGAAGCGGGAGACGCCCTCGGCGCCACCGGCGCGCTGCTCCACGTGCCAGCGGTCGCCGTCCACCCGGAGGAAGACGTCCCGCCGGGCGAGCCGGCCCCATTTCCCGTTCCACCAGTGCCTACGCTGCTCCATGCCGGGACTCTATCGAACATGTGTTCGATTCGGGTCGGCCCCCGCGGAATCTCCGCGGGGGCCGGTGGGCTATGGCGTCAGCGCGGGGCCGGCGGCTCCTGCCGGCGGCCGAGCACGTCGTCCAGCGCGCCGCGCTGGGCAGGCGTGCCGGGGTTGCCGGCGAGCAGCGCGTCCCGGATCTCGGTGAGCAGCTTCACCTCTTCGCTGGGCGCGGAGGGTGGCGGCTCCTCGCCGCGCTTGCGCCGCTCGGCGAGCCGGTTCATCGGGTAGACGACCAGGAAGTACAGCGCCGCCGCGGTGAGCACGAACGTGATCAACGCGTTGATGAACGCCACCCAGTCGAACGGGATGCCCCGGAAGCTCGGGGTCGAGCCGGTGAGCCCGTTCTTGTTGCCGGTGATCAACACGATGAACACGCGAACCAGTGGTTCCAGGAACGACTTGGTCAGCTGCGTGACCACGCCGGTGAACGCGGCACCGATGACGACGCCGACCGCGAGGTCGACGACGTTGCCGCGCATGATGAAGTCTTTGAAGCCCTTGAGCATCCGCTCTCCCGTGCTGTCCGAATCTGCGTCCGGCACAACCTATGCCTCGGTCGGCCCCTCGAGAAACGCACCGGCCTCGATCGCTGCCCGCGTGGGATCGCCGGCCCGGATCGCCGCCACCAGTCGACCGTGGTCGACGTACCGCTCGGCGGTCAGCGCCGGCCCCATGGCCTGCGCGACGGTGCGGCGCAGCGCGGCGCCGACGGAGGCGTACAGCTCGGCGAGCATGGGGTTGTGCGCGGCGGCCACCACCACCGTGTGCAGCGCGGCGTCCGCCTCCACGAACTCGTCCACCCGCCCGGAACGCCACGCGGCCTCCCGGGCGGCGAGCGCGGCGTCGAGCGCCGCCAGGTCCTCGGGGGTACGCCGCAGCGCGGCGAGCCGGGCGGCCTCCACCTCGAACGCGCGCCGGACCTCGATCACCTCGGTCATCCGGTCGTCGGTGAGCTGGCGGGCCACCACCGGGGCCAGCTCGTCGGTCGACACCACGTAGGTGCCGGAGCCCTGTCGGCACTCCAGCACGCCGGCGTGGACCAAGGCCCGGACCGCCTCGCGGACCGTGTTCCGCCCCACGCCGAGCGCGGCCACGAGCTGCGGCTCGGTGGGGATGCGTGCGCCCACCGGCCACTCGCCGCCCAGGATGCGCGCCCGGAGCTGCTCGATCGTCCGGTGGACCCGGTGGCCGCGCGGCGGCACGACGACGGAATCCACGGCGGGTGTCACCGGTTACACCTGCTGCCGAAATTCATCCCATGATTGTAGGTTCGAGGTCATGACGCCGCCACCCCCGCCCACCGCGACCGCGCCCACCGCCGACGTCACCCCCGGGCCGGCGCCGGCGGCCACCCCGGACCCGCCGGCCGTCTCCCCGGTGCGCGGCGGGCTCCTGGTGCTGGTCGGGATGCTGCTTGTCGCGTTGAACCTGCGGGCGGCGGTGACCAGCCTCGGCGCGCTGCTCGACGAGATCCGCGTCGGGCTGGGCCTCTCCGGCACCATGGCCGGCCTGGTCACCACGCTGCCCACCATCGCGTTCGCCGGGCTCGGCGCGCTCACCCCGTGGCTGGTTCGCCGCTGGGCGGCGCCCCGGGTGCTGGTACTGGCCATGATCGCGCTCACCGCCGGGCAGGTGCTGCGCGCGGTCACCGGCTCGGCGGCCGTCTTCGTGCTCACCAGCGCGCTCGCGCTGGCCGGCATCGCGGTGGCGAACATCCTGCTGCCGATGCTTGTCAAACAGCACTTCCCGCACCGCACCGGGCTGGTCACCGGGGCGTACACGATGGCGCTGACGGTGGGCACGACGGTGGCCGCCGCCTCCGCGGTGCCGGTGGCCCACGCCTTCGGCTCCTGGCGGGCCGGCCTCGGCGTCTGGGCCGGGCTGGCCGCGCTGGCCGTGATCCCGTGGGTGCCGCTGGCGCTGCGGGCGCGCGCCGCGCGCCGGGCCGCCGACCGGACCGCGACCCCGGCGGTCGTCGCCGCCCCGGCGCGGGTGCGGCCCGGCCGGACCCGGCTCGGCTGGGCCATGGCGGTCTACTTCGGGGCGCAGTCGCTCAGCGGGTACGCGATCATGGGCTGGCTGGCCCAGCTCTTCCGGGACGCCGGCTACCGGCCCGAGGCGGCCGGCCTGCTGCTCGCCGGCGTGACCGCGCTCGGCGTGCCGGTGGCGCTGACGATGCCGGCGCTGGCCGGCCGGCTGGCCACCCTGCGTCCGCTGGTGCTGTCGCTGACCGCGTTCTCCACCGCCGCGTACGTCGGGCTGGCGCTCGCCCCGCGCGGCCTGGCGCCGCTCTGGGTGCTGCTGCTCGCGCTCGGTCAGGGCGCGTTCCCGCTCATCCTGACCACGATCGGGCTGCGGGCCCGGACCGCCGAGGGCACCGTGGCGCTCTCCGCCTTCGCGCAGAGCACCGGGTACGTCATCGCCGCGCTCGGCCCGCTGCTGGTCGGCATCCTCTACGAGGCGACCGGCGGCTGGACCGCCCCGCTCGGCTTCCTGCTGGTGGCACTCGCCGTGCAGACGACCGCGGGCATGGTGATCGCTCGTCCCCGCTACATCGAGGACGAGCGCTGAGCGGAGTCGGTCAGGAGGAGGCCGGGGTGGGGTCGCCCGCGACGGCCTCGTCCACCGTCGGGTACGTGTGCAGCACCTCGACCAGGCCGCTGACCTCGAGGATGCGCAGCACGCCGCGCTGCGGGGCGGCCAGCCGAACCACGCCACCGGCCTCGTCGCAGCTGTTCTTGGCGCGGACGAACACCGACAGCCCGGTCGAGTCGCAGAACGACACCTCGGCCAGGTCGAACACGAGGCGGCTGCGCCCCTTGTCGAGCAGGTCGGTGATCTGATCCTGGAGCTGCGGTGCGGTGGCCATGTCCAGCTCGCCCGCGACCGACACCACGACCACGTCGCCGCGCTGTTCCGTGTGCACCGTCAGGGACATTCGTCGACCTCCTGTGTTCGGGGGAACGGTATCCCACAATGACCGCGCCGCGCAGAACGGGAGCCGGCACAGGTGCTGTCGATCATTTCTTTGTCCCGTGGCAAGTAGTGCGGCGACCCCCGGTGATAGAGTCCGCCCGTCCAGATCTGGGAGGTCAACGTGGCATTGGGCGCAGAGCAGGGCGGTCGGCTCGCCGAACTGCTGAGTCAGCACGCGGACCGGTTGACCAACCGCTGGATCGAGATCGTCGCCGGCTCGTTGCGCGGCCGACTCAGCCGGGCCGAGCTGGCCCGCCAGGTGCAGGAGCTGCACCGCGCGGTGGCCGACGCCGGCCGGCAGGGCATCGGCGACCTGGCCGACGAGCACGGCGGGGAGCTGCGGGCGGTGCTCGCCGAGATCTCCACCAACCGGGCCCGCCAGGGATTCAGCGCCACCGAGACCGCGATCAGCGTGTTCGCGATCAAGGACGCCCTGCTGGAGCTGATGGAGCAGGAGCGGGGCGAGGACACGCTCCGCGACTTCGTCGCGTTCTCCTCGCTGATCGACCAGATGGGGCTGTTCACCTTCGAGACGTTCGTCCGGGCCCGGGAGAGCCTGATCGCCGACCAGGCGGAGCAGCTGCTGGAGCTCTCCACGCCGGTGGTCAAGCTCTGGGAGGGCGTGGTCGCCGTCCCGCTGGTCGGCACGCTCGACTCGGCCCGTGCCCAGGTGGTGATGGAGCGCCTGCTCCAGACGCTCGTCGACACGGGTTCGCCGTACGCGATCATCGACATCACCGGCGTGCCGGCGGTGGACACCCAGGTCGCCCAGCACATCCTCAAGACCGTGGTGGCCGCCCGGCTGATGGGCGCCGACTGCATCATCTCCGGCATCCGCCCGCAGATCGCCCAGACGATCGTCGCGCTCGGCATCGAGTTCGGCGACATCGCCACCAAGGCGAGCCTGGCCGACGCGCTCCGTCACGTGCTGCGCCTGACCGGGGTCGAGACCGCCGCCCGCCGCGCCCGCCGGGAGTCGTGATGGAGCGGGTGCCGATCCTCAAGATCGGCGACATCCTGCTGGTCTCCATCCAGGTCGACATGTCCGACCAGACGGCGATCCAGCTCCAGGAGGACCTGGCCGAGCGGATCGTCGCCACCGGCTGCCACGGCGTCATCATCGACATCACGGCGCTGGACATCGTCGACTCCTTCGTCGGCCGGATGCTCTCCACCATCGCGTCCATCTCGAAGGTGCTGGACGCCGAGACGGTGGTGGTCGGGATGCGTCCCGCCGTCGCCATCACGCTGGTCGAGCTGGGGCTGTCGCTCAACGGCATCCGGACCGCGCTGAACGTCGAGCGCGGCATGGAGCTGATCGCGGCGAGCCGCGCCGACGACTGGGACGCGGCGCTCGTCGACGACGAGGACACCGAGACGACGGCGACGCCATGACCACGGGCGTCGACCTGGGGGTGCCGGCGACGCAGGCGATCCGTAGCGACGAGGACGTGGTGCGGGTCCGGCAGTTGGTGCGGACCACCGCGGTCGCGGTCCGGCTCTCCCTGGTCGACCAGACCAAGCTGGTCACCGCCGCCAGCGAGCTGGCCCGCAACACGCTGATCTACGGCGGCGGGGGCAGCGCCGAGGTGACCACCGTCTCCGACGGCCGCCGGCGCGGCGTCCGGATCGTCTTCGCCGACCAGGGCCCGGGCATTCCCGACCTCGACCTGGCCCTCACCGACGGCTACACCACCGGAGGAGGGCTGGGCCTCGGCCTCAGCGGCGCCCGTCGGCTCGTCGACGACTTCGACATCCGGACCGCCGTCGGCCAGGGCACGGAGATCACCATCACCAAGTGGTCGCGATGAGCACCGACGTGGTCCCCGACCACGGCGTGTGGTTCCGGGTCGACAACGGCGCGACCGCCGGTGGCGTACGCCGGGTGGCCGAGCGGCTCGGGGGGCAGCTCGGGCTCAGCACGGAGCGCATCGCGGATCTGGCCATCGTCACCGCCGAGATCACCAGCAACCTGGTCAAGCACGCCCGCGAGGGTGCCCTGCTGCTTCGTCCGGCGCGTCGGGACGGGCGGGCCGGGGTGGAACTGGTGGCCATCGACTCGGGTCCGGGCATGGCCGATCTCACGGTCTCCTCGGCCGACGGGCACTCCACGGTCGGCACGCTCGGCATCGGTCTCGGCGCGATCGCCCGGCAGTCGAGCCGGTTCGACGCCTACTCGCGGCTCGGCCGGGGCACGGTGCTGACCGCCCAGGTCTGGGACGGGCCGCCACCGGCGCCGGACTGGGCCGGCGGGTTGGCCCGGCCGATCACCGGCGAGCAGGACAGCGGCGACGGGTACGCGGTCCGGGTGGTCGAGGGCCGGCGGCAGGTGCTGGTCTGCGACGGGTTGGGGCACGGGCCGCTGGCCGCCGCCGCCACCGGTGCCGCGGTCGCCGCGTTCCGTTCGGCCCCGGCCGGCCCGCCGGACACCGTGGTGCGGCACCTGCACGCCGCCATCTCGCACACCCGTGGCGCGGCGCTCGCGGTGGCCGAGCCCGACGCCGGGACCGGGCAAGTGCACTACGCCGGCCTGGGCAACATCGCCGCCATGATCGTGGCCACCGGCGAGCGGCGGCGCGGCCTGGTGTCGCTGCCGGGCATCGCCGGGCACCAGCGCCCCACGGTTCGTGGGTACGACTACCCGTTCCCGCCCGGCGCGACGCTGGTGATGCACAGCGACGGCGTGGTGGACCGCTGGGACCTGGACGACTACCCCGGGCTGGTCGCCCGCACGCCGCTGCTGGCCGCCGCCGCGTTGCTCCGCGACGCCGGGATCCGCCGTGACGACGCCTGTGTCCTGGTCGCCCGGGCGGCCTCATGAGTGAACCGCTCCTGCACCTGGCGCTCCGGGTCGAGCAGGACATCTTCCTGGTCCGGCAGCGGGGCCGGGAGGTGGCCGCGGCGATCGGGCTGGAGCACCAGGACCAGGTCCGGATCGCCACCGCGCTCAGCGAGGTGGCGCGGGAGCTGCTGCACGGGGTGGCCGGCGCCGACGTCACGTTCGCCGTCGATCGGACCGGCCCGGCCGGTCGGGCGGAGCTGCGGGTGGACCTGTCACCGGTCCGTCCGTTCCCCGGTGGCCGGTACGAGCCGCAGTCCGGCGCGGTCGCTCGTCTCGTGGACTCGTTGCGGGTGATGTCGGTCGGGGGCGTTACCGTCGTGAGGATGTCCCGACGAGTACCGGACCACGCCGCGGAGCTGACGCCGGAACGCGCTGACCAGCTCCGCGCCGAGCTGGCGGAGCGCGCTCCGGGTTCCGCGCTGGACGAGTTGGCCGCACAGAACGCGCAGCTCATCGCCGCGCTCGACGAGGTGCGCTCGCAGCGGGACGAGCTGGCGGTGCTCAACGCCGAGCTCCAGGAGACCAACCAGGGCGTGATGGCGCTCTACAACCAGCTCACCGAGGAGCTGGAGGAGACCAACCGTGGCGTGGTGGCGCTCTACGCCGAGCTGGACGAGAAGTCCGCCCAGTTGCGGGCCGCCAGCGAGTCGAAGAGCCGGTTCCTGGCCAACGTCAGTCACGAGCTGCGTGCCCCGGTCACCGCGATCATCGGTCTCGGGCGGCTGCTCGCCGACTCCGCCTCCGATCCGCTGACCAGCGAGCAGGCCCGCCAGGTGGGGCTGATCCGGTCCTCCGCGGGTGACCTGCTGGCCCTGGTGAACGAGCTGCTCGATCTGGCGAAGGCCGAGTCGGGCCGGATCGAGCCGGACTGGTCCGAGGTCGACCTGCGGGCCGTGTTCGGGCAGCTTCGCGGCACGCTGCGGGCGTTGGCCACCCGACCCGGGGTGGAGTTGGTGGTGGAGGAGCCGCCGGCCCCGGCGACGGTCCGCTCGGACGAGGTGCTGCTCGCCCAGGTGCTGCGCAACCTGCTGCACAACGGCCTGAAGTTCACCGAGCGGGGCGAGGTGCGGCTGCGCGCCGAGCGTCGCGACGAGGTGTGGTCGCTGACGGTCACCGACACCGGCGTCGGCATCCCGCCCGAGTTGCACGAACGGATCTTCGAGGAGTTCTACCAGGTGCCGGGCACGACCCGGGTCGGCGGCACCGGTCTCGGCCTGCCGTACGCCCGGCGGCTGGTCGCCCTGCTCGGCGGCACGCTGAAGCTGACCAGCGAAGCGGGCCGGGGCAGCACGTTCACCGTGGTCCTACCCGTGGGCGGAGCGTGACGGTGGAGGGCGGGCCGGCGACAGTGCTGGTGGTCGACGACAGCGGCCCGAAGCGTTACCTGCTGGTGAACTGGCTCACCCGGGCCGGGTTCGTGACCGTGGAGGCCGAGAACGGCACGGCGGCGCTGGAGCGGGTGGCCCGGGAGCCGGTCGACCTGGTGGTGCTCGACGTGCGGCTGCCCGACATGAGCGGCTTCGAGGTCTGCGAGCGGATCAAGGAGGCGTACCCGTCTGTGCCGGTCATCCACGTGTCGGCGCACGCGGTGGACGTGGTCGACCGGGCGCAGGGGCTCACCCGGGGCGCGGACGCGTACCTGGCCGAGCCGATCGAGCCGGAGGAACTGGTCGCCACCGCGCACGCGGTGCTGCGCTACTACCAGGCCCGGCGGCGGGCCGAGCAGCTCGCCGAGCGGTTGGCCGCGCTGGCCGACGCCACGGTGGAGATGCACGCGTCGCCGAACTTCGTCCGGCTGCTGGAGGCCGCCGCGTCCGGCGCCGCGCGGATCTTCCGGTCGCCGGCGGCGGTGGTCGCCGAGACGTTCGACGGGGACTGCCTGGCGGGCGTGGCCGCCGACCCGCACACCCCGGCCGGGATCGTGCCGTGGGTGGTGGACGACACCGGCGTGCCGATCGGCACCCGGGTGTGGGTGGACCAGCCGGGCAACTGGCCGTTGACCGACTGGCCGGAGGGGGACACGGTGACCGTGGCCGCCGCGCGGCTGCGGGAGGACCGGGCCCCGCTCTACGTGGTGGTGCCGACGTCCACCCAGACCGTGCAGACGCCGGTGCTGGTGCAGCTCGCCCAGGCCGTGGCGTCGGCGGTGGAGGCGCAGCGCTCCTTCGACGAGGAACACCGGATCGCGGTGACGCTCCAGCGCAGCCTGCTGCCCCGGCGGCTGCCCGAGGTGGCCGGCCTGGACCTGGCCGTCCGCTACGAGCCGGCGAGCGCCCAGACCGAGGTGGGCGGGGACTTCTACGAGCTGGTGATGCTCGACGGGCACCTCCTGGTGGCGATCGGCGACGTGGCCGGGCACTCGCTGCACGCCGCCACCGTGATGGCCGAGCTGCGGCACGCGGTCCGGGCGTACGCGGTCGAGGGGCACCAGCCGGGCATGATCCTGGACCGGGTCAACGAGCTGATGCGGACGCTGCTGCCGAACGAGCTGGCCACCATCTGCGTGCTGCTGCTCCACCCGGGCACCGGGCTGATCCGGATGGCCAGCGCCGGGCACCTGCCGGCGCTGTTGAGCCGGGACGGGCGGGTCGAGTTCGTCTCGCAGTCCGCGGCGTTGCTCGGCGTGCGCGCGCCCCGCCCGCCCGACCTGGAGTTCGTGCTGCCGGCCGGCGCCACGCTCGTCCTCTACACCGACGGGCTGATCGAGCGTCGGGACGCCACCATCGACGACGGGATGGCCGCGCTCGGCGTGGTGGCCACCCGGGTGGACGACGACCTCGACCAGTTCTGCCAGCGGCTGCTGACCGAACTGGCGCCGCCGGAGATCCACGACGATGTCGCGGTGGTGGCGGTCCGCCGCCGCTGATCCCCGGCCGCCCGCCCGCTGCGGTTCGGGTGTCGCATTTCTGCAAGACCGCCCTCATACCCTGGGTCCTATGAGTACGAAGACTAGTGAGCTGCTGTCCCTCGCCGAGCCGGGCACGGTGGCGGTGGTGCGGGGCATCTCCGACGACCACCTCGACCGACCCACGCCGTGCCGTGACTACACGGTGCGTGACCTGCTCAACCACCTGTTCGACGTGGTGGTCAACTTCGAGGCGCTGGCCCGGCGCGAGGAGGTCGACTGGTCGGTCCGGACCGACCACCTGACCAGCGGCTGGCGGGACCGGTTCCCGAAGGAGGCGGCGCGGCTGGTCGAGACGTGGTCGGATCCGGCCGTGCTGGAGGGCGTCTCGGCGGGTATGGGCGTGCCCCAGAAGACGATCGGGTCGATGGCTCTGATCGATCTCACCGTGCACGGCTGGGACCTGGCCCGCGCCACCGACCAAGGGTTCACCGTGGACCCGTCGGTGGTGGCGGCCCTGCACGAGTTCCTGGACGAGCGGGGCGACATGGGTCAGCGGATGGGCGTGTTCGCCGCGCCGGTGCCGACCGACGCGGCCCCGGGCACGGTGGACGCACTGCTGGGCCGGACCGGGCGCGACCCGGCCTGGCCCCGCTGAACCGACCGGCCCGCGTCGGTCCCGGCCGGCGCGGGCCGCTCTTGACACTGCTATTCGCTCAGCGAATAGTAGGCCCGTGTCCACACAGCACGTTCTGCTCGGGCTGCTCGCCGCCGGGCCGCGCCACGGCTACGAGCTGAAGCGCGCCCACGACGAGCGGCTGCCCCGGGCCCGCCCGCTGGCCTTCGGCCAGGTCTACGCCACGCTGGCCCGGCTGCACCGGGACGGCCTGGTGACGCCGTCCGGCCAGGGCCGGGAGGGCGGCCCGGACCGCACCGCCTACGCGCTCACCGACGACGGACGGGCGACGCTCGACCGGTGGCTGGCCACCGTCGAGCCACCGATGCCGTACGTGGCCAGCACGCTCTTCGCCAAGGTGGTGGTCGCGTTGCTGGTGGCCGACGCCGACCAGGCCCGCGCCTACCTGATCGCCCAGCGCCGGGCGCACACCGCACGGCTGCGCGAGCTGACCGCCGTCAAGACCACCCCCGGTGCCCACCTCGACGAGGTGGTCGCCGCCGACTTCGCCATCGCTCACCTCGACGCGGACCTGCGGTGGCTGCACACCACCCTGGACCGGGTCGCCGACTGGCACCGGGAGGTGCACTCGTGACGTTCCTGGAAGCGCGCGGCGTGGTCCGGGCGTACGGCCCGACACCGGCGCTGCGCGGCGTGACGCTCGACGTGGCCGAGGGCGAGATCCTCGCGGTCACCGGCCCGAGCGGCTGCGGCAAGTCCACGCTGCTGCACTGCCTCGCCGGCATCCTGCGCCCCGACGCGGGCCAGGTGACCTGGCGGGGCGAGCGGATCGACACGTGGTCGGAGACGGCCCGCTCCCGGCTGCGCCGTACCGAGTTCGGGGTGCTGTTCCAGTTCGGTCAGCTCGTCGCCGAGCTGACCGCGGCGGAGAACGTCGCGCTTCCGCTGCTTCTCGCCGGCACGGGACGACGGGCGGCGCGAACGGCGGCGCTCACCTGGCTGGAACGGCTCGGCGTGGCCGAGGTCGCCGACGTCCGGCCCGGCGAGATGTCCGGCGGGCAGCAGCAGCGCTGCGCGCTCTCCCGGGCGCTGGTCACCGAGCCGCGGGTGCTCTTCGCCGACGAGCCCACCGGCGCGCTCGACACGCTCGCCGGCGAGCAGGTGCTCACCCAGTTGGTCCGGCTGGCCCGGGAGCAACGCACCACGGTCGTGCTGATCACGCACGAGCCGCGGATCGCCGGGTACGCCGACCGGGAGGTCAGCCTGCGCGACGGCATGGTCGACCACAGCGGGCTGGGTCTCGATCCGGCGTTGCCGGGCGGCACGCGGTGAGGCCGGGCACGCTGCTGCGGCTCGCGCTGGCCGGCACCCGCACCGACGGCGCGCGGGTGGCACTGACCGCGTTGAGCGCCGCGCTGGCGACGTTGGCCGGGCTGGCCGCGCTGACCGTGCTGACGGTGGCGAAACCGCCGGGTAACGAGTGGACGCAGTCCGAGCAGTACACCAACGGGCTGCTGCGCGAGCCCGGCCTGCGCCCCGGCGTCGCGTTCGCGTTGCTGCTGCTCTGCGTGCCGGTGCTCGGGCTGGCCGGGCAGTGCGCCCGCCTCGGTGCGCCGAGGCGCGACCGGCGGCTGGCCGCGCTGCGGCTGGCCGGGGCCACCCCGGGCCAGGTCACCGGGCTCGCGGTCGCCGAGACCGGGGTGGCGAGCCTGCTCGGCACCGGCACCGGCCTGGCCGTGTTCGAGGTCGGCCGCCGGCTGCTGCACCGGCCGGACGCCGACGGGCGGCTGCCGCTGCCCACCGACGTGCACCCGGGCCCGGTGGCCGTGGCCGCCGTGGTGCTCGGCCTGCCGCTGGTCGCCGCGTTGGTCAGCGCACTCCTGCTGCGTCGGGTCACCACCACCCCGTTCGGCGTGGTACGCCGGGTCCGCACGCGGGCGCCGTGGCCGTGGCCGGGCCTGCTCATCCTGGTCGCGTTGGCGTCGTTCGCCGCGATCCGGCCGATCGGGCTGTGGTACGAGCGGCGCGACCAGGCGCCGCCCGACTCGGTGGCGCCGCTGCTGCTGACGCTCGGCGGGCTGACCGCCATGATCGGCGTGGTGTCGGGCACCGGCTGGATCTCGTACACCACCGGGCGGCTGCTGCACCGCCACGGGCGCGGTCCGGCCGCGCTGCTCGCCGCGCGCCGGCTCACCGCCGACCCCTGGGCCGGCAGCCGCACGTTCGCCGCGCTGCTGGCCGCGCTGATCTTCGGGGCCGGGGCCGCCGGGGTACGGGCCGACTTCCAGGCCGAGGTGGAACTGTTCCGTCGCACCGGCGGCGGCCTGTCCAACCCGGACTTCTATCTCGGCGCGATGGACCTGGTCGACCTGGCCGTCGCGGTGGCCATGGCGATCGCCGCGGGTGGGCTGCTGGTGGCCGTGGTCGAGGGCATCACCAGCCGACGGCGGGCGTACGCGGCCCAGGTGGCCACCGGCGTGCCCCGCGCCACCATCGGTCGATCGCTGCTCTGGGCGGCGCTCGCCCCGGCGGTGCCGGCGATCGGGCTCGCGCTGGCCGTCGGCTACCTGCTGGTCGCCGGCCTGATGCCGGCTCCCAGTGGCGGCGGCTTCGTGCAGCAGGTCTGCGCCGCCGGCACACCGGGGTGCGGCACGAGCGGCGGAGAGCCGCGTACCGAATGGGTGCCGAAGGTGACGGTCACGCCGGACGTACCGTGGGAGCAGCTCGCCTGGTTCGCGGCGGGCGGGCTGGCGGCGGTGCTGGTCACGGTCGTGGCCGGCCTGCTCTTCCTGCGCGCTGCCACCTCGGTGGAGGAGCTGCGCACCACCTGAGTCAGCGGCCGAGCAGGCCGGCGGGGCCGGCGACGGCCAGGCCGATCGCGGTCGAGCAGCAGCAGACCACCAGCCCGGCGGCGACCACCGCGAGGATCAGCCAGGTCGACCCGCGTCGCGCCGCCGGCTGCTCCTCGTCGCTCACCCGGGCAGTGTAGGCGGGAGGCAGGATGGTGCGATGAAGCTGATCTCGATCGACGACGTCCGGGCCGCCGCCGACGACGTGGCGGGCACCGCGCTGCGGACCCCGCTGCTGCCCGCCGCCTGGGACGACGGGCTGTGGCTCAAGCCGGAGAGTCTGCAACCGGTGGGATCGTTCAAGCTGCGCGGCGCCACCCACGCGGTGGCCCGGCTCGACCCGGCCGCCCGGTCCCGAGGGGTGGTCACCCACTCCTCGGGCAACCACGGGCAGGCGCTGGCGTACGCGGCCCGCACGTTCGGGGTGCCCTGCACGGTGGTGGTGCCGGACGGGGCGCCGGCGGTCAAGGTGGACCGGATGCGGGCGCTCGGGGCGGACGTACGGCTGGTGCCCCGGGCCCGCCGGGTCTCCGAGGCGGAGCGGATCGTGGCGGAGAACGGCGCGGCGTTGGTGCCGCCGTTCGACCACCCGGCGGTCATCGCCGGGCAGGGCACCATCGGGCTGGAGATCGTCGCCGACCTGCCGGACGTGGACGTGGTGCTGGTGCCGGTCGGCGGCGGTGGGCTCGGCTCGGGCGTGGCGACGGCCGTCAAGGCGCTGCGCCCGTCGACCGCCGTGATCGGCGTGGAGCCGGCGCTGGCCGCCGACGCGGTGGAGTCGCTCGCCGCCGGCGAGGTGGTGGTGTGGGATGTGGAACGCACGTACCGGACCTGCGCCGACGGGCTGCGCACCAACCTGTCCGCGCTGACGTTGGCGCACCTGCGGGAGCGGCTCGACGGCATCGTCACGGTGACCGAGGACGAGATCATGTCGGCCGCCGGCCGGCTGCTGCGGGACGCGCGGTTGGTGGCCGAGCCGAGCGGCGCGGTCGCCACGGCCGCCCGGCTGTTCCACCGCGACGAGCTGCCGGCCGGGCGGACCGTCGCGGTGGTCACCGGCGGGAACGCCGACCCGGCGGTGCTGTCCGCAGCGCTCGGGGCGTAAGGAGGGGCCCCTTGTTAACGCTGGGCGTTAACAAGGGGCCACAGGTCCAACACCGCGTCGAGCCAGTCGAGGGGGTTGTGGCCGGGGGC